>NZ_JBHSQK010000021.1:5302-75277 GCF_042658055.1 Pseudonocardia lutea | reverse complement strand
CTGCGCGCGCCCCACGTCATGGTGTCGGCCGACGTCCTCGTCGCCGAGGACGACGCGACGGCCCGCGAGCTCGCGGCCGGGTACGGGGCCTGGGTGCACAGCATCCGCACCGGCGCCGGGGCGATCCCGTTCCCCGACCCGGCCACGGCAGCCGCGCACCCGCTGTCCGACGAGGACCGGGCGCTGGTGGCCGACCGGCTGGCGACCCGCTTCGTGGGCGCGCCGGCGACCGTCGCCGAGCGCCTCGAGGCGCTGCAGCGGGTCACCGGCGCCGACGAGCTGCTGGTCACGACCATCACCCACCGGCACACCGACCGGGTCGCCTCCCAGGCCCTGCTGGCGCGGGAGTGGGCGGCGCGCGCCCGGACCCGCCTCGCCTCCTGAGCCGACAGCAGCGGTATGCCGAACCGAGCCCGCCCATCCGAGAACCGTCCGTCCACAGTGCTCCGGCGCATCCCGCGTGCGCCTTCCCCGGGGGTCGCTCATGCACACCTGTCCACCTCCTCCCGCCCGCGCCGGAGGCTCGCCGTGACCGTCCCGCTGGAGTTCCGGCGGGTCGACTACACCGATCCGCTGGTCCTGCCGATGCTCGTCGAGCTCGACCACGAGTACCGCACGCGCTACCGGCACACCCTCGGTGACCTCGCCGAGGAGACGCGCCGCGAGCGCGCCCGGTTCGCGCCGCCGGACGGCGGGCTGATCCTGCTGCTCGCCGAGGGCGTCCCGGTCGCGGGTGGCGCCTTCCGCCGGTGGGATGCCGACACCGCCGAGCTCAAGCGGATCTGGACGGACTCGGCGCACCGCCGGCGCGGTCTCGCCCGACGCGTGCTCGCCGAGCTCGAGGCCGAGATCGCGGTTCGTGGCTACCGCCGCATCCACCTGACCACCGGACCCCGCCAGCCGGAGGCGCAGCAGCTGTACCTGGCCACCGGCTACACCCCGCTCTACGACCGCTCCCGCGATCCCGAGGAGATCGGTCCCCACCCGTTCGAGAAGCACCTGACCGGAGACCGCCATGAGTGAGCTCGCCACCGCCCACGCCCCACCCGCCCGTGACGAGGGCCCGGACGACGACGCCGACCTCACGATCGTCCAGGCCCGTCACCCGTGGCGATGGGTGGCGACCGCAGTCGTCGCCGTGCTGGTCGCGATGGCGCTGCACGCCCTGGCGACCAATCCGGCCTGGGACTGGGCGACCGTGGGCCAGTACCTGTTCGCGCCGTCGATCCTCCGTGCGGTGCTGCTGACCCTGCAGCTCACGGTGCTGGGGATCGTCGTCGGGTTCGTGCTCGGGACGGTTCTCGCCGTCATGCGGCTGTCGCCGAACCCGCTGCTGCGCTCGGTGAGCTGGACCTACGTCTGGATCTTCCGGTCCGTCCCGCTGATCCTGCAGCTGCTGTTCTGGTACAACCTCGCGCTGCTGTACAAGTCGATCTCGTTCGGCGTCCCCTTCGGCCCGGCGTTGTTCGAGATCGGCACGATGGACCTGGTCGGCCCGGTCACCGCCGCGGTGCTCGGCCTCGCCCTGCACCAGGCCGCCTACGCCGCCGAGGTCGTGCGCGCCGGCTTCCTCGGCATCGACCAGGGCCAGCTCGAAGCGGCCGCCGCGCTGGGCATCCCCCGCTGGCGCCGCTTCCGCCGCATCCAGCTCCCGCAGGCGATGCGCACGATCGTCCCGACGGCGGCGAACGAGCTGATCGGCTTGGTCAAGGGCACGTCGGTGGTCTACATCATGGCCTTGTCCGAGCTCTTCTACCAGGTGCAGGTGATCTACACCCGGACCGGCCGGGTGATCCCCATGCTGCTGGTCGCCGCGGTCTGGTACCTGGTGCTGACCACCGTCCTGTCGATCGGGCAGTTCTACGTGGAGCGGCACTACGCGAAGGGCGCGCTGCGCGTCCTGGCGCCGACCCCGCTGCAACGACTGCGGGCCACGGTCGCCCGGTTCCGCCGGGAGGTGGCGGCGTGAGCACCACACCGATGGTCGAGCTGCGCGGCGTGCACAAGAGCTTCGGCGGGCTCGAGGTGCTGCGCGGTGTCGACCTCACGGTCCGGCCCGGCGAGGTGACGGTGGTGCTCGGCCCGTCCGGCTCCGGCAAGTCCACGCTGCTGCGCATCATCAACCACCTGGAGAAGGTCGACCGCGGCCTCGTCCGGGTCGACGGCGAGCTGATCGGCTACCGGCGCTCCGGACGGAAGCTGCACGAGCTGCCGGAGCGGCAGGTCCTGCGCCGGCGCAGCCGCATCGGCTTCGTCTTCCAGAACTTCAACCTGTTCCCGCACCTCACCGTGCTCGACAACGTCGCCGAGGCGCCGATCTCCGCGCAGGGCCGGGACCGCACCACCGTCCTCGTCGAGGCGCGCGCACTGCTGGACCGCGTCGGCCTCGCCGACAAGGTCGACGAGTACCCCCGCCGGCTGTCCGGCGGCCAGCAGCAGCGGGTGGCGATCGCCCGCGCGCTCGCCCTGCGCCCCAAGCTCCTGCTGTTCGACGAGCCCACCTCGGCGCTCGATCCCGAGCTGGTCGGCGAGGTCCTCGACGTCATGCGCGACCTCGCCCGCACCGGCACGACCATGGTCGTGGTCACCCACGAGATCGGCTTCGCCCGCGAGGCGGCCGACACCGTGGTGTTCCTCGACGAGGGCCGTGTCGTCGAGCAGGGGCCGCCGGCCGGCGTCCTCGACGACCCCCGTGAACCCCGCACCCGCGCCTTCCTCGGCGCCGTCCTGCGCTGACCCGCGCTCCCAACCCACCGAAGGAACCCCCATGTCCCGCATCCCCCGGCCGTTGCGCCATCTGCGGCTCGCCGCCGTCGCCCTCCTCGTCCCGGTGCTGGCGGTCGTGGCCTGCTCCGGGCCGGACCCCGACCAGGCCGCGGCGCCGCCGTCGGCCACCGGCGCCGCCGTCAACACCAGCCCCGAGCAGAACCGGGTGCGGGCCGACGAGGTCGCCGCCATCGCCGCGAAGGTCCCGCAGGCGATCCGCGACCGCGGCACCCTCGTCGTGGGCACCACCGGCAGCGGGAACCCGCCGCTGTCCTTCCGGGCCGACGACGACCGCACGGTCATCGGCGTCGAGCCCGACCTGGCCCAGCTCGTCGCCGACACCCTCGGGCTGCGGCTGGACCTGCAGCCGACCTCCTGGGAGAACCTCTTCCTCGGCGTCGAGTCCGGGCAGTACGACGCCGGCTTCTCGAACATCACGGTGACCGAGGAGCGCAAGGACAAGTACGACTTCGCCACCTACCGCGTGGACACCGTGTCCTTCGAGGCGACGAACGCCGGCACGGTGCAGCGGATCGAGAAGCCGGCCGACATCTCCGGGCTGACCATCGGCGTGGGCTCGGGCACGAACCAGGAGCAGATCCTGGTCGACTGGAACGCCCAGAACGAGAAGGCGGGCCTCGCGCCGGCGACGATCCAGTACTACCAGAACGTCGGCGACTACTACCTCGCCCTCGACTCCGGCCGCCTCGACGCCTACTTCGGGCCGAACCCCGGCGTGGCCTACCACGTCGCGACCGGCGGGAAGACGAAGATCGTCGGCTCGGTCAACGGCGGGGGCGGCGGCGTCCAGGCCGACATCGCGGCCATGACCAAGAAGGACAACGGGCTGGTCACGGCGCTGAACGAGGCCCTGAACTCGGTGATCGCGAACGGGAAGTACGCCGAGGTCCTCGGCCGCTGGAACCTGTCGAACGAGGCGCTGCCGACCTCCGCCGTCAACCCGCCCGGCCTGCCGCGCAAGGCCGCGTCCTGATCGCGTCCCGATCCTCGGAGGAGCACCCGTGAACCGTCCCCTGCACCTCGCCGTCGAGCTCGACGGCGAGGGCGCCCATCCGGCCGCGTGGCGTCGGGCCTCGCACGCTCCCGCCGCCCTGCTCACCCCCGAGCGCGTCCGCGCGCTCGCCCAGGTCGCCGAGAACGCCGGCCTCACCCTCGCCACCTTCGACGACTCGCTGCTGCCGCCCGGCGGGGTCGGGCCCGTCGGGCGGATCGGCGCGGTGGAGCGGGCCGCCTTCGCGGCGGTGCACACCAGCGTGCTCGGCCTCGCGCCCGTCGTGTCCACGACCTACTCCGAACCGTTCCACGTCTCCTCCCAGCTCGCGTCCCTCGACTTCGCCGCGACCGGCCGGGCCGCGTGGCTGGTCGCCGCGACGGACGACCCGGCCGCCGCCCGCGCCCTCGGGCGGCCGGTCGTGGAGGGCGGGACGGCGCTGCGGCGCGAGGCCCGCGACGCCGTCCTGGTCGCCCGGGGGCTGTGGGACTCGTGGGAGGACGACGCCGCGGTCCGTGACGTCGTCACCGGGCGCTACCTGGACCGGGACAAGCTGCACCACCTCGACTTCGTCGGCGAGACCTACTCGGTCAAGGGCCCGGCGATCGTGCCCCGGCCACCGCAGGGGCAGCTGGTGGTGCTCGCACCGGCGGGCCTGCTGCCGGAGGGCCTGGCCGACGTCGAGCTCGTGACGGGCCGGTCCGTCGCCGGGTTCGCCGGCGCGGGGCTGCGGTTCGCCGAGCTCGAGATCGCCCTCGACACCCGGGCCGACACCGCCGCGGAGCGGCTGGCCGACCTCGCCCGGCACGCACCGTGGCCGGCCGGTCCGCGGCTGCGCTACACCGGTCCGCCCGACGGGCTGGTCGGGCTGCTGGAGGAGCTGGCCGGGGTGGTCGACGGGGTCCGGCTGCGACCCGCGGTCCTCGACGAGGACCTGCCGGAGCTGTCCGCCCGGGTGCTCCCGGCCCTGTTCCGCTCCGGGACCGCCGCCCGCCCGCAGCCGGGGGCCTCGCTGCGCAGCACCCTGGGGCTGCCCCGGCCCGCCAGCCGGTTCGCCCGGCACCTGACGTCCGTGGAGGGCACCGCATGAGCAGCACCGAGTACCCGCGTCCGGACGCCCGGCTGCACCTGGGCGTGTTCTTCCAGGGCGTCAACCACTGGACGATCTGGTCGCTGCCCGAGAGCGGCTCGCAGATCGACTTCTCCTCCTTCCGCCGCATGGTCACGACGGCCGAGCGCGGGCTGTTCGACGCGTTCTTCCTCGGCGAGGGGCTGCGGCTGCGCGAGTCCGGCGGGAAGATCCACGATCTCGACGTCGCCGGACGGCCGGACGCGATCACGCAGCTGGCCGCCCTGGCCGGCGTCACGTCCCGGATCGGGCTGGTGGCCACGCAGAACACCACCTACAACGAGCCGGCCGACCTCGCCCGGCGCCTCTCCGGCCTGGACCTGCTGTCGAAGGGCCGGGCCGGGTGGAACGTGGTGACCACCGACAACGCCTGGACCGGGGAGAACTTCCGGCGCGGCGGCTACCTCGACCACGCCGACCGGTACGTGCGGGCCGAGCAGTTCCTCACCGTGGCCCGCCAGATCTGGGACTCGTGGGACGTCGACGCGGTCGCGGCGAGCACGGAGGCGGAGGACTGGGCCGATCCGAAGCGCATCGCGACCGTCGGGGCCCGGACGAGCCAGTTCGACGTCGAGATCACCCCGACCCTGCCGCGCAGCCCGCAGGGACACCCGGTGATCTTCCAGGCGGGCGACTCCGCGGAGGGGCGGGACTTCGCCGCCCGCAACGCCGACGTCATCTTCTCCGCGCACGGCTCCGACTTCGCCGACGCGCTGGCGTTCGCCACCGACATCCGCGCCCGGCTCCGCACGGCGGGCCGCCCGGAGGACGCGCTCCGCATCCTGCCCGGCACCGAGATCATCCTCGGCGACACCGAGGAGGAGGCCGCCGAGAAGGCGCGGTGGGTCCGGCTGCAGCAGGTCACGCCCGCCACCGCGCTGGCGATCGCCGGCCAGGTGTGGGGCTTCGACCTGTCCGACCGGGACGCCGACGGCCCGCTGCCCGCCGAGGACCCGGTCGTCGCCGGACCGACGGGGGAGATGGGCAGCCGGCGGTGGAAGGACCCCCGGGAGATCGTGCGGACCTGGCGCGAGACCGCGGAGGCGCAGGGGCTCACCCTGCGCGAGACGGTGATCGCGCTCGGGCCGCAGCGCGGGCACGTCGGCACCCCCGCCGGACTCGCCGACAGGTTCGCCCACTTCGTCCGGGCCGGGGCGATCGACGGGTTCAACGTCTCGCCGTACCTCACCCCGGACGGGCTCGACGACATCGTCGACCGCCTGGTGCCCGAGCTGCAGGACCGCGGTGTCTACCGGGAGCGGTACACCGGCACGACCCTGCGGGAGCACCTCGGCCTCGCCCGGCCCGGGGAGCCGTCGTGACGCACCGCGGATGCGGCGGGTACGGCGGTTACGGCGGTTTCCCGCCGGCGGCCCGGGGCATCCGCCTCCTCGGCGGGGCGGACCCCGGGACGGAGCGGCGCGATGACGAGACCGGACGGCCCGGCACCGTTGGTGGTGCACGAGCAGGAGGTCGAGGCGGAGTCGTGGGACGACCCCACGAGGGGGACCCTGTCCTTCCGGACCCTGTTCGGCGGCGTCGGCACCCGGACCGGGGAGTTCACGGCCGGCGTCGCCGAGCTGGAGCCCCGGGAGTGGTTGGGCCTGCACACCCACCGGCAGGCGGAGGTCTACTTCGTGGTGCAGGGCCGCCTGCGGCTCCGGCTCGGCGACGCCGAGCACGACCTGCGGGCCGGGTCCGCGGTGTTCGTCCCCGGCGACGTCCCCCACGGGGTCGAGAACGTGGGGACGACGCCCGCGCGGATCTTCTACGTCCTGGCGGCCGAGTCGTTCGACCAGGTCGAGTACGTCTTCCCGGAGTAGGCCGCCGCCGGGCTCACGTCGCGATCGAGTCCAGCTGCTTGCCCGCGTAGTCCATCCGCGCGATCAGCAGGCCGATCAGCTGGATCACCAGCAGGACCGGGATGAGCATGAACGCGGCGGTGAAGGAGCCGGTGACGTTGCGGACCCACAGGGCCGCGTACGGCACGAGCACGCCGAGGAATCCGGCGACCATCCACGTCAGCCCCATGCCGACCCCGCGCATGCGGGTCGGGTAGAGCTCGGCGGTGTAGGTGAGCACCGTGCCCCACACCCCGATCAGGCCGAAGTTCGAGGCCAGGCCGAACACCCACAGCTGCCAGGACTCGGTGGCCAGGGCCCACGGGACGAGCGTGACGATGAAGATGACGTTGCCGGTGAGCATCGCCCGGAACCGGCTCCACCGGTCGGCGATCCAGCCCATGAGGTAGTAGCCGAAGGCGCCGGCCACACCCCACCAGATGTACCAGTTGCTGTACTCGGCGGTGGACCAGCCGTGGGTCTCCTTGAGGTAGAAGGGCGCCCAGTAGCCCAGCGTGTACCAGGACATCGTCGCCGTGGCCGCGACGAAGAGGGCCACGTAGGTCCGCTTGCGCTGGCCCGGCTCGAACAGCTGGCCGACGGACGCCTTGCGGGCCCGCTCGGCCCACGTCGGCCGGTCCTCCGGCGGAGCGTCCTCGGTCCGCGCCATCACGGCGTCCCGGTTGCGCACCCAGGCCGGCGACTCGGGGCAGAGGAACCGGACGTAGATCGCCAGCAGGCCGATCCCCGCCGGGACGAGGAACGCCCACCGCCAGCCGTGCGGGGCGATGATGTAGGTGCCGGTCAGGCCGGCGACGACCACGCCGTAGCCGTAGAGCGAGCGGGCCGCGCTGAGGATCTTGGCGCGGTGCCGGGCGGGCCAGGTCTCCACGGTGAGCAGGGAGCCGATCGCCCACTCGCCGGCGATCGTCACGCGCATCAGCGTGTAGAAGACGATGAAGAACAACCAGTTCCGCGACACCACGATGGCGACCAGGAACAGGCACGTCAGGGCGACGTTCACGATGAACGCGGTGCGCCGCCCGATCCGGTCGGCCAGCCACGGCCAGAAGTAGGCGGCGAACGCCGCGAGGATGCCGGTGACCGTCACGGCGAGGGTCAGCGCGTTGAGGCTGATCCCGAAGTCCTCCAGCAGGTACGGGACGATCAGCGCGTAGAGGGCGATCACGATCCCGTCGAGCATCCAGCCCAGGCCGAGCGCGGTCGCGATGTGCCAGTGCGTCGAGGTCAGGTTCTCCGAGGCGTCGCCGGCGCTGACGTTGCGGAAGGACCGCGACCGGATGTGCCGGGCCTCCAGCGGTCCCGGCGGGGCGGCGCCCACGCGTCCGGTGACGCTCACGGGTTCTTCGACGGTCACGGCGTCATCTCCTCGGGTTCGCACGGCGCTGTGGAAGTGAGGTCTGGGAGAGCGGCGTTCGTTGTGATCCGGAACACTGCGTCGACCGAAGTTAGGGCGGTTCGTCCGGCACTGTCGCTGTCGGAACCGCCAAGGGTCCCCGGCGGGACTGTGGAGGTTCTGCCGATGCGTCGGCGTCCCGACTGAGCGAACGTTCAGCAGAATTGTCGACGTCGACGCTTCGGAGGGCCTGCGCATGCCGACCAACGCGATCCGGGACCGATGGGCGGCGGGCGAAGCCGCGGTGGACTGCTGGATCTCCGGGTCCTCGGTGCTGTCCGCGGAGGCGGTCGGCCGGCTCGGCTACGACTCCGTGGTCATCGACATGCAGCACACGATGGCGGAGTACCGCGACGTGGTGACCGCGATCATCGCGCTGTCGGCGGGCCCCACGGTGCCCGTGGTGCGCGTGCCGGGCAACGACCCGATCCTCGTCGGCCGGGTGCTCGACGCCGGCGCGCGCGGGGTCATGTGCCCCATGGTCAACACCCGCGAGCAGGCCGAGCGGTTCGTCGCCGCGTGCCGCTACCCCCCGGAGGGCACCCGCTCCTACGGCCCCTACCGGGCCGCGGACGGCGCCCGCTACTTCACCGAGGCGAACGCCGACATCGTGACCTTCGCCCAGATCGAGACCCTCGAGGCCCTCGACAACCTGGACGAGATCGCGGCGACCCCGGGCCTGGACGTCCTGTTCGTCGGGCCGACGGACCTGGCGATCTCCGGCGGCGGCGCGCCGTCGATGTCCTACACCGACCCGCTCGTGGACGAGCGGCACCGCGCGATCGTCGACGCCGCCCACCGGGCCGGCAAGCGGGCCGGGATGCTCGCGCTCGGGCCGGGCGACCCCGAGATCGGGCGCGGCTGGGGGATGGACTTCCTGTCGGTCGCGATGGAGCAGCGGCTGGTCGCGGTGGGGGCGGCCCAGGCGCTGCGGCACGGCCGCTCCGTCGCCGGCCCGGCGCTCGCGCAGGCATGACGGGCCGGTACGTCGTCGGCCGGGTGGCCGACATCCCCGAGGGCGGGCGGGTGCTCGTCGAGGTGGGCGGGCGCCAGGTCGGCGTGTTCAACGTCGGCGGCTCCTTCTACGGGCTGATCAACCGGTGCCCGCACAAGGGGGCCGAGATGTGCAAGGGCAACGTGGTGGCGGGCCTGACCTCCGCGCGGCCGGGGGAGTTCTCCTACGACGAGGGCACCGCCCTGCTCATGTGCCCCTGGCACGGCTGGGAGTTCGACGTCCGCACCGGGCAGTCCTGGTTCGACCCGCGGACCCGGCTGCGGACCTACGACGTCGCCGTCGCCGGGGCGGACGAGGTCGAGGGCATGCCGGTGGCGGACCGGGTGGCGGGGCCGTACGTGGCCGAGACGGTGGAGGTCGGGGTGGAGGACGGGTACGTCGTGGTCGACCTGCGCAAGGCCCGCAGGGCCGGGCGGGCGGCGACGGGCGGGGAGCAGCAGGGGGCGGGCCGGTGACGACGGCGCTGCTGAAGGGCACCACGCGGGACCAGGTGTGGCCGGGCCCGGTGATCGACTGCGACGTGCACGCGAACGTCCCCTCGCTGGAGGCGCTGTTCCCGTACCTGTCCCGGCACTGGGTCGCGTGGTGCACCGAGCGGGGCTGGCACGGCCCGGTCGGCGGGGTCGCCCTCGCGTACCCGCCGGGCTCGGACCGCTCGTGCCGGCCGGAGTGGCGCCCGGCGGACCGGCCGCCGGCCTCGGAGCTCGGGTTGCTGCAGCAGCACGTGCTGGACCCGTGGCGGGTCGAGCGGGCCATCCTGACCTGCTACTACGCGGTGGACGCGCTGCGCCACCCGGACTGGGCGGCCGCGCTCGCCCGCGCGGTCAACGACTGGCTGGTGGCCGAGTGGCTGGACCGCGACCCGCGGTTGGCCGCCTCGCTCGTCGTCCCGGCGCGCGATCCCGCCGCGATGGTCGAGGAGATCCACCGGGTCGGCGACCATCCCGGCTTCGTCCAGGTGCTGCTGCCGGTGCGGCACGCCGCGCTGTGGGGCCAGCGGCAGTTCCATCCGGTGTTCCAGGCCATGACCGAGCACGGCCTGGTGGCCGGGCTGCACTTCGGCGGGGTCACCACGGACGCGCCGTCGTCGACCGGCTACTCCTCCTACTACGTCGAGGAGTACGCCGCGGAGTGGCAGTCCTTCACCGCGCAGGTCACGAGCCTGGTGTCGGAGGGCGTGTTCCAGGTGTGCCCGGAGCTGCGGGTGTCCGTGCTCGAGGGCGGGTTCACCTGGCTGCCGGTGTGGGGCTGGCGGATGGACAAGGAGTGGAAGGGGCTGCGCCGCGAGGTGCCGTGGCTCGACCGGCGGCCGCTGGAGATCATCCGCGAGCACATGCGGTTCTCCGTGGCCCCGGCGGACCTGGGCACCCGCGAGCAGACGGCGAAGGTCCTCGAGTGGCTCGGCTCGGACGACCTGCTGATGTTCGCCACCGACTACCCGCACGGCTACGACGACGACATCGCCGAGCTCCTCGCGGCCGCCCCGCCCACGATGCGCCCGCGGCTGATGGCCGGGACCGCCCGTGACTGGTACCGCCTCTGAGACGTCCGGACCGGTGTCCGGATCGCCCCGAACGGAGGTCGACGCCCGAGTCATGCGGTTGCATCATCGAACGGTGCCCCGCACCGGCGCCGGGCACGGTCCGACGCGTGAGGAGGCGCTTGTCGTGGCCCGTCGGGACGCCGTGACGCGCGACGAGGCGTGGACCGCGCTCATGGAGCGGCTGCAGGAGACCGGGCTGCTCGACGGGCACGGCCCGATGGCCGACCGGATGCTCGGCCGCGTCTTCACACACAGCTCCTACCAGCACGTCGACCGGGAGGTGCTGCGGGAGAGCTGGCGGCGCAACCTCTCGGTGTCCGTCGAGGGCGTCCGGGCGCGCCGGCACCCCGGGCCCGAGGACGACGACGGCCCGCTGCGCGAGGTCGGCGAGGAGCGGGCCCGGCAGGGGGTCGGGGTCGCCGAGATGCTGCAGACCTCGATGCAGCACCAGAAGATCTTCGTGGACCTGGTGCGCGAGCTCGCGCCGCCGTCGCCCCACCGGGACAGCCTGCTGCTGGAGCTGTTCAGCATCAAGCAGGCCTGGTCGGCCTGGAGCATGGTGGCCCTCGCGGCCGGGCACCGCGAGGCCGAGCTGGAGATGCAGCGCCGCGCCCAGGAACACCAGGACGGCTTCGTGCGGCGCATCATCTCCGGCTCGATCGCCGCCTCGGAGATCGGGAGCGGGGCCGCGGCCTACGGCCTGGACCGCGAGCGGGACTACCGCGCGTTCCGGGCCCGGCCGGCACCCGGCCCGGACTCGTTGCGCACCATGGAGCGCTACCTGCGCGTGGCGGCCACGGCCGAGCGCCGCAACGGGATGATGGCGGTGATCGACGGCGACCTGTGCGGGTTCCTCGCCGTGCTCCCCGCCGACCCGCCGCCGACGGCCGTCGGGGTCTCGCCGCCCGTCCCGCTGGACGGACTGCCCGCGGTGTTCCGGCTCGCCACCCGCGCGCTGGAGACGGCGCTGGCCCTGGGCCGGACCGAGGTGGTGAGCGTGGCGGACCTGGGCCTGCACCCCGCCGTCGTCGCCGACCACGACCTGGGCGAGCTGATGCACGAGCGGTTCGTGAAGCCCTTCGAGCGGTTCGGCGCCTCCGGCGCGGCCATCCTGGAGACGGTCGAGCGCTACCTGCGCAACGGCAGCCGTCTCGAGGCGACCCGCCAGCAGCTCTTCCTGCACACCAACACCGTCCGCTACCGGCTCTCGCGCTTCGAGTCCATCACCGGCTGCTCGCTGCGCGACTACGACGCGCTGGCGCAGGTGTGGTGGGCGCTGGCGTGGGACCGGTTGCACGGCTCGCGCGGGGGAGCGTCGGTCGCCTCGTAGGCGACCGGGGGCTTGTCGGGTCGCACAACCGTGGCCCGGCGCAGTTCGGCACGACCACCGTTGCCGACCGACGGCACGGCGGGGCAGGTTCGACGAGGAGCGGGCACCGTCGCCCGCCCGGAAGGGGGACTCGCGGATGAGGACGACCCGGGCGCACAGCGTGGAGGACCTCCGCCGGGCCGCGCGGCGGCGGATGCCGCGGGCGGTGTTCGACGTGGTCGACGGGGGCGCGGGCGACGAGCACACCCTGCGGTGGAACCGGGAGGCGTTCGAGCGGATCCCGTTGCGCCCGAAGGCCCTGGTCGACGTCGCGCACGTCGACACCACCACCACGGTGCTCGGGGACCGGGTGTCGATGCCGCTGCTGCTGGCGCCCTGCAGCTTCGCGCGGATGTGCCACAGCGACGCCGAGCCCGCCGTCGCGCGCGCGGCGGGGCGGGCGGGCACGGTCTACGTCGTCCCCGGCGGCTCCGGCGAGCGGCCGGAGGTCGTCATCCGCTCGGCCGGCGGGCCGCTCTGGTACCAGCTCTACCTGAAGCCGGACCAGGCGATGAACGACGAGCTGGTGGAGCGCGTGGCGGCGGCGGGCTACCGGACCCTGTGCGTCACGATCGACACCCCGATCAAGCCCTACCGCGAGAAGGACCTGCGCAACGGCGTCACGCTGCCGGTCAGCCCCTCGCCCCGGCTCGCGCTGGCCGGCCTGGCGCACCCGCGGTGGAGCCGGGACTTCCTGTTCGGCACCGGCGGCGCGGGCCTGGACCTGTTCGCGGCCAGACGGGCGTACACCAACTTCACGGACGCGATCATGCACAGCCGGTCCGTGACCGCGGGGGAGATCCGCCGGCTGCGGGACCGGTGGCAGGGCCCGCTGGTGGTCAAGGGGGTGCTGCGGGGCGACGAGGTCGCGGAGATGGCGGACCTGGGGGTCGACGGCGTCGTCGTCTCCAACCACGGCGGCCGCAACCTCGACGGCGCCCCGGCGACGATCGACGTGCTCGCCGAGGTCGTCGACGCCGCGGCCGGGCGGCTCGACGTCCTGCTCGACAGCGGTGTCCGGCGGGGGACCGACGTGGTCCGCGCGCTCGCCCTCGGGGCGAAGGCCGTGCTCGTCGGGCGGCCGTACATGTTCGCCCTGGCCGCGGGCGGCGAGGCCGGCGTCGACCGCGTCCTCGAGCTGCTGCACAACGAGATCGTCCGGGCGATGTCGCTGGTCGGGGTCACCACCGTCAAGGAGATCGACCGCTCGCTGGTCGGGCCCGCACCCGCGACCGCCCGGCCCGCCGACGTGCGAGGAGGGACCGCATGACGCTCGAGGCCACCGTCGAGGCGCCGGCGCGGGCCGGCGCGAAGCTCGGGATCATCGACGCGGACGTCCACCCGTCGATGAACCCCGCGATCCCGGGCGTGCTCCGGCACCTGCCGCGACGCTGGCAGGACTACCTCGTGCACACCGGCCTGCGCGCCGGTGCGCCGGGCGGGGACCGGCCGCGGCACCGCGAGTTCGCCAGCCGCTGGGACGCCGTACCGCCGGGCGGGGGCGCGCCCGGGATCGACCCGGCGTTCGCCCGGGCGCAGCTGCTCGACGCCTACGACATGAGCGCCGCCGTGCTCAACGACATCGGCGGGTTCCCGCTCAGCGGCGGGATGCGGGTGCCCGCGGAGTTCTGCGCCGCCTTCTGCTCCGCGCTCAACACCTACCGCGAGGAGGTGTGGTTCGCCGACGACCCCCGCTGGTACGGCGCGCTCAACCTGCCCTACGAGATCCCGGACCTCGCCGTGCAGGAGATCGTGCGGCGCAAGGAGGGCCCGGACGGCGACCGCTGGGTGCAGGTGATGCTCGCCCCGGACAACGAGCGGGGCATCGGGCACCGCAAGTACTGGCCGGTGCTGGAGGCCTGCGAGCACTACGGCCTGCCGATCGGCTTCCACGTGCTCTCGGGCCGGCGGATCACGCCGTCGGGCCCGGCCAACTTCTACTTCGAGGAGCACTGCGACTTCGCCGGGCTGAACTTCCCGGTGATCGCCAGCCTGGTCTTCGAGGGCACCTTCGACCGCTTCCCGGGGCTGAAGGTCGCGATGGTCGAGCTGGGCTGGTCGTGGGTGGTCCCGCTGGCCTGGCGGATGGACCACGCCTACCGGATGATGCCCCGCGAGGTGGACCTGCAGCGGCTGCCGTCCGAGTACATCCGCGACCACCTCTGGTTCACGACCCAGCCGATGGAGGAACCGGAGAACCCGCGCTGGTTCGACGACGTCCTGACCCTGTTCGAGTCCTCCGGCATGGCGGACAAGCTCATGTTCTCCTCCGACTACCCGCACTGGGACTTCGACGAGCCGGACTCCTTCCCGCTCTCGGTGCGCCGGGACCACGACCGGTTCGGCCGGATCCTGGGCGGCAACGCCGGCGCGCTCTACGGGCTGCCGCTGCGGCCGGGGACCGGGTACCCCCTCGGCTGACGCGCGAGCGCGAGGTCCCGGCCGGACGGGCCGGGACCTCGTCGCGCGGGCGTCTCACTCGGCGGTGAGCGACCGGTCGCGGGTCTCCGGGAGGCCCCACAGGCACCCGACGGAGATCAGCAGCAGCACCGCCATGCAGAGGCCGAGGGCGATCGGGCCCCAGCCGGAGGCGGCGAGCGGGGCGGCGGCCATCAGGATGCCGGCGCCACCGACGACCCCGCCGAGGTTGTAGCTCAGGCCGGCCCCGGTGTAGCGGTGCCGGGTGGAGAACATCTCGGGCAGGTAGGCGCCCAGCGGACCGTAGGCCAGGCCGATGAGGCCGAGCAGGACGACGACCCCGGTGCCGATCGCGAGGGGCGAGCGGGTGTCGATCAGCGGGAAGAGCACCAGCGACCAGACGGCCAGGGCGATGCAGCCGGCCAGGACGAGCGGGCGGCGCCCGAACCGGTCGGACAGGACGGCGGCGGCGGCGGTGATCGCGACCGTGGCGACCGACCCGACGATGTCGATCACGAGGATGCCCGCCGTGCTCATCCCGAGGCTGCTCGTCGCGTAGCTCGTCAGGTAGACGGAGGCGATCGACATGCTGGCGAACACCCCGGTGGTCAGGCCGGTCGCCAGCAGCATCGTCCGGGGCTGGCGCCGCCACACCTCGAGGAACGGCACGGCGCGCGGGGTGCTCGTGCGGGCGGCCGCGGCGGCGGTGAAGACGGGCGTCTCGGTGGTGCGCAGCCGCACCCACAGCCCGACCCCGATCAGCAGCGCGCTGAGCACGAACGGCACCCGCCAGCCCCAGCTGACGAACGCCTGGCTCGTCTCGCCGATCCCCAGGTCGACGGCCAGGAAGGTGGCGGCGGCCAGGGCGAACGCGAGGGTCGCGCCGACCTGTGGGTAGAGGGCGAACCGCCCGCGCCGTCCGTCGGGGGCGTTCTCGGAGGCGAACAGGGCGGCCCCGGCCCACTCCCCGCCCACGGCCAACCCCTGCACGGCACGCAGGACGACCAGCAGGATCGGGGCGGCGACGCCGATCGTCGCGGCGCCGGGCAACAGTCCGACCGCGACGGTGCACGAACCCATCATCATCAGGGTGAGGATCAGTGTGCGCTTGCGGCCGAGGCGGTCGCCGATGTGGCCGAACAGGACGGACCCGACGGGCCGGAACACGAACACGACGGCGAAGGTCCCGAACGCCGCGAGCGCGCCGACGACGCCGCCCATGTTCGGGAAGAAGACCTTGCCGAACACGAGTGCGGCGGCCGTGCCGTAGATGAAGTAGTCGTAGTACTCGATCGTGGTGCCCGCCATGCTGGCCAGGTTGATCCGGCGGACGGCGGCCCGGTCCGGGATCCCGGCCGGGCCGGCGGGGGAGGGTGGAGTGAGGACTTCGGTGGACATGGTGCCTTCTTCCGGTTCGCTGAGGTGGTGTGGCCTCAGCGTCGACCGGGGGAGGGGGCACCGGGATCGACCGGCCGGCCCGCCCCCCGGGTGACACCGCGCTCGGGTGATCGGGGGACGGGACCGTCCGTCGGAGGGGGCGGACGTGGAGCGGGGGCTCAGCCGAAGGTCGCCTCGCGCCCGGCGGCGGGCCGCGACCCGTTGCCCGCCCGCTTCGCCGCCCACTCGGCCTCGTGCTTGTCGAACATCGCCCGCGCCGCGGCGGTGCGCTTCTCCGTGAGCTCCGCCTGGTGGTGCGTGACCCAGCGGTACGAGTCCTGGCGGGGGGCGTTGGACCGCTCGAAGTGGGGGATGACGTAGCGGGCGTAGAGCTCGTACGAGCGCTTCGTGTTCTCCCAGGTGGCCCAGTCGTGCGCGTTGAGCAGGACGGCGCCGAACCCGGGCATCTTCTCCTGCAGGCGCTCGATGCGGGCGATGGCGTCGTCCGGGGTGCCGATCACCCCCGCACCCTGCTCGACGTACCACTCCACGGGGTCGACGCCGTCCGGGAGGAACAGCCGCGGCATGTTGTTGTTCAGGTAGTCGATCTGCGCCTCGAGCCCGTGCCGGGCCTGGGCCATGGCCTCCTCGCGGGTCTCCGCGAGGTGCATCCCGACCACCAGCCGCAGCCGGCCCGGGTCCATGGTGCGGCCGTGCTCGGCGGCCACCTCCTCGGCGACCCGCCAGTTGACGTCGAGCGCGTCGAACCCGGCGTTCTCGCCGGCCGCGACGCACAGCATCCCGAGGTCGTACCGCCCGGCGAGCCGCCCGCCCGAGGGGGTCACCGCGCTCGCCACGCACACCTCGGGGTGCGGGTGCGAGTACGGCGGCAGGTGCAGGCGGGCCTCGACCAGCTCGTACCAGTCGGTCTTCTCGGTGACGACCTCGCCGCGGAACAGGCGCAGGATCACGTCCAGCGCCTCGGCCATCCGGTCGCGCTGCACCGACGGGTCGATGCCGAGCATCAGGGCGTCGGAGGCGAGCAGGCCGGGTCCGGCGCCGAACATCACCCGGCCCCGGGTCATGTGGTCGAGCTGCACGATCCGCTCGGCCACCATGAACGGGTTGTGGTACGGCAGCGACACCACGCCCGTGCCGAACCGCAGGTGGCGGGTCCGCTCGGCCGCGGCCGCGATGAACAGCTCCGGCGAGGCGATGGTCTCCATGCCCGCGGAGTGGTGCTCGCCGATCCAGGCCTCGTGGAAGCCCAGGTCGTCGAGCAGGTCCATGAGCTGCAGGTCCTGCCGGAGCAGCAGGGTCGGGTTCTCGTCGGTCTGGTGGAACGGGGCCATGAACACGCCGTGGCGGAGCTTGACCGCCATCACCTCACCTCCAGGTCGGTCGGGTCCGGATGCCGCAGGCGCTCCCAGATCTCCGTCCCCTCGAACGGACAGTTGGAGGCCGAGCGGCCGTGCGCGTTGCGGTAGTAGTTGTCGGCGCGCGGGTCGCTCCACGTCCGGAGCGCCTCCCGTTCGTCGAGCTCGCGGTTGTAGCGGCGGTAGGCCTCGGGAGTGACCGCCACGGAGCGCCGGTCGCCGAGGACCAGCTCGGCGATCCGCTCCAGGGCGAATCGGGTCGTGATCTCGGAGAACGTGACGACCCCCAGGCTGAACGGGTTGGTGTTGGGGCCGTAGAGGAGGAAGAGGTTGGGGAAGCCGGGCAGCATCGTGCCGACCCAGGCCCGGGCGCCGTCCTCCGCCCAGAGGTCCGCCAGGCTCCGCCCGTCCCGGCCGCGGATCTCCATCGGCCACAGGAAGTCGTTGGCGCGGAAGCCGGTCGCGTAGACGACGACGTCCGCCGGGTGTTCCTCCCCGTCCACCGTCTCGATGCCCCGTTCGGTCAGCCCGGCGATGCCCTCGGTGACGAGGGTGACGTCGTCGCGCAGCAGGGCGTCGTAGATCCCGTAACCGGAGTCGACGGCGACGGGGCGCGCCGACATCGGCGGGTGCGGCGGCAGCATCCGCTCCAGCAGGTCCGGCCGGGAGCCGAGCTTGCGCCGCATGAACTCCAGCCGGCCCTCGCGGATCCGCGCGTTCATCGCGCTGCGGCTCAGCGGGTCCGTCCACTCCGGGTCGACGTCGAAGGCCCGGCTCTGCACGTGCGGTCCGGTCAGCCAGCTGGTGCGGAAGCGCAGGAAGTGCGGGTACCAGGGGAGGTTGCGGTCCAGCCAGGCGACCTGCCCGGGGTAGCGGCTGCGGTACCCGGGACGGTCGAAGACCCACTGCGGCGTCCGCTGGTACAGCTCCACGTGTCCCGCGAGGTCGGCCAGCTCCGGGACCATCTGGTAGCTGGTGCAGCCCGACCCGATCACGGCCACGCGCTTCCCGGTGAGGTCCAGGTCGGCGGGCCAGCGGGCGGTGTGGAACGCGGGCCCGGTGAAGCGCTCCGCGCCCGGCAGCTCCGGGACGTTCGGCCGCGACAGGAACCCGACGGCGCTGATGACCGCCCGCGGCCGCAGCGTCCGTTCCCCCTCGGGGTCCCGGACCCGCACCACCCAGCAGGCGCCCGGCTCGTCCCACTCCGCGGAGACGACCTCGGTGTCGAAGGCGATGTCGCCGCGCAGGTCGAAGGTGTCCGCGACCCAGTTGAAGTACTTCTCGTTCTCCGCCTGCTCGCAGAAGGGGCCGGCGTACTCGTAGCCCAGCCCGTAGAGGTGCGTGTAGGCCCGGCTGGGGGTGTCGACCCGCGCCCCGGGGTAGCGGTTCTCGTGCCAGGTGCCGCCCACGCCCGGGTTCTTCTCGACCACCGTGAACGGGATCCCGGCCCGTTCGAGCTGCACAGCGGCGTTGAGCCCGCCCAGGCCGGCCCCGATGACCAGCACGGAGAACCCGGCCAGCCGCTCGGCCGGCGGTTCCTCGGGCCAGCGCAGCGACCGCGCCCAGGGATCGAGGGCGAGCTCCTCGAGCCACAGCTCCAGCTCGGACTCCGGGACCTCCTGCCCGGCGGCGAGGCTCATGCTGCGGCGCAGCCGTTCCGGCGGTCCGATCGGCAGGTCGCCCGCCCCCGCGTCCCGGTAGGAGCGCAGGAAGGCCGCCGCCTTCGCCCGCAGCAGGGCGGCGTCCCGGCGGTCCGCCAGGCCCATGGCCTCGGCGACCCCCGCGTGGAACGGCGCGACCGGGATCGCCGCCACCTCCTCGTCCCCGGTCAGCTGGTACAGCCATCCCCGCAGCGCCATCGGGTCGGCGTGCTCGAGTGCGTCGTCGAGCGTCTCGTCGGTGGCCGTGCGCAGTTCGGTCCGGATCGTCGTCGACCCGTGCATCCGTGTCGCCCCCTTCCGCGGCAGCCGTCGGGATGCGATGGTAGCTGAACGATCGTTTAGCTGGACGACTTTCTCGCCCGGCCGGACGAGACCCGTTCCGCCCCGCGCGCCGGCCGACGTCGGCCACGAAGGAGGTCGGTATGAGGATCCACGACGTGGTGGCCTTCACCGCCGCCCGCACCCCGCAGGCCGTCGCCCTGCACTTCGAGGGGGAGGCCTGGACCTACGAGCGGCTCGACGACGGCGCCCGCAGGCTCGCCCGCGGACTGCGGGGCATCGCGGAGCCCGGCGACCGGATCGCGATGCTCACCGAGAACACCCCCGAGTACGTCCTCGCCTACTACGGGGTGCCGCTGGCCGGGATGGCGCTGGTGTTCGTGAACTACCGGCTCACGCCCCGCGAGGTCACGGCCAACCTGTCCGACTCGACCCCATCGGTGCTGATCACCGAGCGGAAGTTCCTCGACACGGCGCGGGCCGCGGCCGCCGCCGTGCCGTCGGTCCGCACGCTCGTGTGCGTCGACGACCCGGGCCCGGACGAGGGTGGCGGCGCACCCGAGCCCCTCCCGTTCGCCGCGCTCGTCGCCGAGCCGCCGGTCCCGCTGCCGGAGCCCGACGAGGACGCCCCGGCCTGGCTGATCTACACCTCCGGCACCACCGGCCGGGCCAAGGGCGCGGTGCTGACCCACCGCAACGTCACCGCGGCCGTGCTCAACTCGGTCGCCAGCTGGGAGTTCGACGACGCCCCGGGGATCTCGCTCATGCCGTGGCCGCTGTGCCACATCGCCGGCTACGGCGTGCTGGTCTCGCACCTGCGCGGCGAGACCGTCGCGGTGCTGCGCCGGTACGACCCCGTCGTGTTCCTCGAGACCCTGCAGGAGCTCCGTGCGACGAGCACGACCATGGCCCCGACCATGCTGGCGATGCTGCTGCGGCACCCGGACTTCCCGCGCTACGACACCACGTCGATCACCAGGATCGGCTACGGCTCGGCCCCGATGCCCGCCCAGGTGCTGCGCGAGGGCATGGCGGCCTTCCCCCGCGCCCGGTTCCAGACCGGGTTCGGGATGACGGAGCTGGCCGGAAACGTGCTCGTGCACGGCTCGGCCGACCACCTGCGCGCCGCGCAGGACCGGCCGGACCTGCTCACCTCGGTCGGGAAGCCGATGCTGCTGTCCGCCGTCCGGGTCGTCGACGAGAAGGGCGAGGACACCGCGCCCGACGAGGTCGGGGAGCTCGTGATCCGCGGGGACCAGGTGTGCGCCGGGTACTGGCAGCGGCCGGACGCGACCGCCGAGGCCTTCCGCGACGGCTGGTTCCACAGCGGCGACCTCGCCAGACGGGACGCCGAGGGCTACTTCTCCATCGTCGACCGGAAGAAGGACATGATCCTCACGGGTGGCGAGAACGTGTACTCGCGGGAGGTGGAGGAGGTCCTCCACCAGCACCCGGACGTGGCCGCCGCGGCCGTCGTCGGGCAGCCGGACGAGGTGTGGGGCGAGCTGGTCGTCGCCGTGATCGAACCCCGCGCGGGCTGCACGCCCACGACCGAGAGCATCCGCGAGTTCTGCACCGGGCGGCTCGCGGGCTACAAGCGGCCGCGCCGGGTGCTGGTCGTGCCGGAACTGCCGCGCAACACCGTCGGCAAGGTGCTCAAGCGCGAGCTGCGCGCGCAGGTGGCCGCGGAGGCGGACGACGCCGGGTCCCGGGCCACGGGATGACCCGCCCCGCCGGGGTGATCGGCTCCGCCGGGGTGGGCGTCCCCGGTGGAGCGGGTAGGTCTCCGGGCATGTGCACCGCCCGCCCGAGCTCGATCCTGCTGTGGGACGCGGAGGAGCTGCGCGACCCGCCCACCGCGCCCTGCTGCCTGCGCTCCACCCGGCTCGGGGAGCGGGCCGTGGTGTACCGGACGGGGCCGGGCGGGGGTGCGGTCGCGTTCGTCGACTTCACCTCCGACGCCGAGCCGCGCCCGGGCGGGGGCTGGCACGCCACCGCGGTCGTGCGGCCGTTCCGGCGTCCCCTGCCCCGCGCCGAGCTCCTCGTCGACGACCTCCTCGCGCCGGTGTTCCGCCACCTCCGCGGCCGGCGGCGGCTGCCGGAGGCGGCGGCGGAGCGGCTCGGGGCGCTGGTGGACCCGGAGGAGGCCGGGTAGGGCTCGGGACCGACATCTCACGGTTCCGCGAGGAGGACCCCGAGCCCGAACCGTGGTCAGCCGTCGTGCCCGGCCTGATCGCGCGCCCCGCCGTCCGGAGGCAGCTGGGAGCGGGGGCTTCAGACCGCTTCGCGGGCGTCGGCCGCGGTCCGGGTGTCGGCCTTCGCCGTGTGGTCGGCGAGCTCCCGCATCAGGGCCCGGCGGATCTTCGGTTGCTGGGACAGGGCGACCGCGAACACGGTGAGCAGGAACCACATGGCGAGGCTGCTCAGCACGATGAGCAGGATCGGGACGATCTCTCCGCCCATCCGCGCGGCGAGCCCCTGGGCGGCGAGGACGCGCCACAGGAGCATGAGGTTGACCAGGTAGCCGATCGCGTAGGCGACCACGAACGCGATCGCGAACTGCTTGAGGCTGCCGGACTGGCGGCGCCGGCGGATCGGCTCGTCCCGGACGGGCAGGAGCACCGACAGGACGTTGCCGACCCCGAGCCACAGCAAGGTGAAGCAGACGACCAGCGCGCAGGCCTTGCCGAAGGCGCCCACCTCACCGGCCCGCCAGGCGAGCAGGCCGCTGAGCAGGAAGCCGACCGGCGCGACGAGCGTGGCGACCGCCAGGTTCTTGATCACGAGCAGGTGCCACAGGCGGGCGCCGCTCCCCAGCGCGGCGCGGACCCGCTCGGCGTCGAAGCACATCGCGTTGATGCACACCGCCCCGCCCAGCATCACCGAGATCACCCAGAGCCCGAGGTAGGGCAGCCACCTCTGGTCCCGGTCCCACTCGAACACCCGGATGAAGCCGAGGTAGAGCAGGCCCAGGGCCAGGCTGACGGCCAGGCTCTTGACCGCGGTGTGCGGCCGGCGCCGCAGGACGTACGCGATCTCGCCGCGCAGGCCGTGGGCCAGCGCGGGCCCGTGTCGGGCGAGGGCGTTGCGCCCCTGCAGCGGGGCGTGCCCGTCGACGGCCGCGGCACCGGACTCGTCCTCGCCGGCGTCGAGGCGGGCGAGCCGCGCGTCGAGGACGGCGAGGTGGGCCTCGAGCAGCGCCAGCCGCGCGACGGCCACGGCGGCCGCGGCGTCGGCCTCGGCGCGGGCCGCGTCGGCGTGGGAGACCGGGGCCGGAGCGCCGTCGGCCGCCGACGTCCCGTCGACCGGCTCCGCCCGAAGGGCGTCGTCCGGAAGGGGGTCGTCGGGCAGGGGGTGGTCGGGCAGGGGGTGGTCGGGGAGCGGCGCGCCGCCGCGGGGGTCGTCGAGGAAGGCCTGCCGCAGGCCCGCCCGGCGCGGGTCGAGGCCGGCGGCCCGGCCGGACCGCCGCTCGGCCTCGCGGTGCTCGGCCAGCACCCGGCGGACCTTCTCGCGGAGGGCGGCGACCTCCGCCCGGCCCTGCCACGTCGAGGCGAAGGCGGCCCGCTCGGCCGCGCCCGCGCGCTCCACGAGCTCGGTCAGGTCGTCCACCGCGGACATCGATCACCCCTGCACCTCGGCCACCCCGGCGGGGCGTGTTCGGTGTCGACCGTCGGCGAGTCGGGGCCGACCGGCACCGCCCGCCGTGGGTGAGTCCGACGAGGCGCCGGCCGCGTGCTGTCGGCAGGTAGTCTGTCGACAGTCGGAGGGAGTCCCGTGTCCGTCGAGCCGTTGCCGAACATCGACCGCAGCACCTTGCGGGAGCGCGTGTTGAAGGCGCTGCGCTCGGCGATCACCTCGGGTGCCTACCGGCCGGGGGACCACCTCGGCGAGGTCGAGCTGGCCGGCCGGCTGGGGGTGAGCCGGGGGACCGTGCGGGAGGCGCTGCGGCACCTCCAGCAGGAGGGCCTGGTGACCGCCGGCAACCGCGGGATGCTGCGCGTCAACGTCCTGTCCCCCGAGGAGATCCGGGGGCTGTTCCGGGTGCGGGCGGCGCTGGAGGGGCTGGCGGTCCGCGAGATCGTCGCCCGGCCGGACCGGTCCGCGGCGGTGGCCGCACTCCGGGCCGCGGTGGGGGAGCTGGCCGGGGCGGGGGAGGACTTCGCCGCGAAGGTCGAGGCCGACCTGGGCTTCCACGTGCGGCTCTGCGAGCTGTCGGGCAACCCGATGCTGGTGGAGTCCTGGCGGCACCTCGAGGGCCGGATCCGCGTGACGATCATGAACCGGGACCCGGAGGAGGCTCCGGCGATGATGACGCCGGGCCGTCACGCGCCGATCATCGACGCCGTCGAGCGGGGCGACCTCGATGCGGCGATCGCGGTGGTGGAGGAGCACATGGCCGCCGCCGCGGACCACTTCACCGGCACCGCCGCGCCCTGAGACCGGTCTGAGTCCGCCCCGATCCCGCGCACCGCGGCGTCGTCATCCCTGAGGTTTCTCTCCGGTAACCGTTGACAGCGGGCCGACGGCCCTTCATGGTTCTCCCATCACTGCCGAGTGTTAACAGTCGGACTGTCGGGAGTCGGGAGTCCCGCACTCGGTGTCGACGGATCAGCGGAGATCACATGTCAGCAGAGCACGTGCCGCCGGGGGCGACGGTGCAGGGGACGCCGGCCCGCAAGCGGGTCGCCCTCGGCTCGTCGATCGGGGCGACGATCGAGACCTACGACTTCATCGGCTTCGGCACGGCCGCGGCCCTGTACTTCAACCACGTCTTCTTCCCCTCGACCGACCCGTTGTCGGGGACGCTGCTGTCCTTCGCGACGCTCGGGATCGGGTTCGCGGTCCGGCCGCTGGGCGGGATCGTCGGCGGCTACCTCGGCGACCGCATCGGGCGCAAGCCCGTGCTGGTGGGCTCGCTGCTGCTGATGGGCATCGCGACGGTCCTGATCGGCCTGCTGCCGACGTACCAGCAGGTCGGCGTCTGGGCCGGCATCCTGCTCGTCGCGGTCCGGGTCGTGCAGGGGCTGGCGTTCGGCGCCGAGTGGGGCGGCGCGATCCTGATGACCTTCGAGCACGCGCCGTGGCGCAAGCGCGGGCTCTACACCGGGATCACGCAGGCCGGGTTCCCGGTCGGGCTGCTGCTGGCCAACGCCGCCTTCCTGTTGTCGGTCCCGCTGGGTGACCAGTGGGCGTGGCGGGTGCCGTTCCTGCTGTCCGCGGTGCTGATCGTGGTGGGCATCGTGATCCGACTGAAGGTCGAGGAGTCCCCGGAGTTCGAGACGCTCAGGTCCGAGGGCGAGGTCGCGAAGAACCCGCTGCTCGAGGTCCTGCGTGACGACTGGCGCAACGTCCTGCGGGCCTTCTGCCTGCGGATCACCGAGACCGCCGGGTACGCCATCTCGGTCACCTTCGTGCTGTCCTACCTGGCGAGCGAGAAGCTCGCGGACCGCTCGGTGACGCTGTTCGCGCTGATGCTCGCGGCCGGGCTCGGCATCGTCGCGACCACGCTGTGGGGCGCGTTGACCGACCGGATCGGGCGCCGCCCGGTCTACCTGCTCGGCACCGCGCTCACCCTGGTCTGGGGCCTGCCGCTCTTCCTGCTGCTCAACACCGGCCGCGCGACAGCCATCGTGCTGGCGTTCGTCGTGAGCTACGCGGTCTGCCAGAACTGCCTGGCCGGGGTGCAGGGCGCCTGGTTCTCCGAGCTCTTCAACGCCCGCACCCGCACCAGCGGCGCGTCGCTGGCCTACCAGCTGTCCGCGGTCGTCTCCGGGTTCACCCCGCTGATCGCGACCGCGCTGTTCGCCCGCACCGGCTGGCTCGGCCCGGCCCTGCTGTTCAGCGCCTACGGCCTGCTCGGCCTGGTCGCGACGCTGCTGACCCGCGAGACCTGGGGCCGCGCCGAGCGGGCCGAGGTGGCCGCGCTGGAGCGTGCCCTCACCGACCCGCCGGCCGCCGGGCCGTCCCTGACCACCACGGCGTCCACGAAGGAGACCCGATGACGACGACCGCACTCCCGACGCGCGTCGAGAAGATCGCCCGGCTGGAGGCGGCCGCGGCCCGGATCCGCCGGTACGCCCTGACCATGGGGGAGGTGCAGGGGCAGGGCTACATCGGCCAGGCCCTCGGCGTCGCCGACGTCCTCGCGGTGTTCTACGCCAAGGGTGACGGCGAGCTGCGGCTGCGCCCCGAGGACCCGGAGTGGGAGGGCCGGGACCGGTTCCTGCTCTCGATCGGCCACTACGCGATCGCGCTGTACGCGGCACTGGCCGAGGCCGGCACCATCCCGCTGGAGGAGATCGAGACCTACGGGTCCGACGACTCCCGGCTGCCGATGTCCGGCATGGCCTCGTACACCCCCGGCATGGAGATCTCGGGCGGTTCGCTGGGCCACGGTCTGGGCGTGGCCTGCGGGATGGGCCTGGGGCTGCGGCACCGCGGCAACCCGGCGCGGGTCGTCAACCTGCTCTCCGACGGCGAGCTCGACGAGGGCTCGACCTGGGAGGCCGCGCTGGCCTGTGCCCACCACGGGCTGGCCAACGTCACCGCGGTCGTCGACGTCAACGGCCTGCAGGCCGACGGCCCGACCCCGGGTGTGCTGCGCACCGAGCCGGTCACCGAGAAGTGGCGGGCCTTCGGCTGGCACGCGGTGCGCGTCGACGGCAACGACGTCGGTGCCCTGCTCGCCGGGCTCGACGAGGTCCGGGACCACACGGGCGGCCCGTCCGTGCTGATCTGCGACACCCGCACGGGCCGCGGCGTGCCGTTCCTGGAGACCCGCGAGAAGGCCCACTTCATGCCCGTCGCCGCGCACGAGTGGCAGGCGGCCCGGGACGCGCTGGAGGGATCCCGCTGATGACCGCACCCACCGCTCCGAAGAAGAAGCTCACCACCTCGGCGATGATCGCGTCGTTCGCCGACCCCGGGCAGCGCACCACCCCGGCCCCGTTCGGGCACGCGCTGAACCGGCTGGCCGAGGAGCGGCCCGATATCGTCGGGCTGTCGGCGGACCTGGCGAAGTACACGGACATGCACGTCTTCCGGGACGCACACCCGGACCGGTTCTTCCAGATGGGCATGGCCGAACAGGCCATGCTCGGCGCCGCCGCCGGGCTGGCCGAGGTCGGGCTCGTCCCGTTCGCCTCGACCTACTCGGTGTTCGCGACGCGGCGCGCCTACGACTTCCTCTGCCTCGACATCGCCGAGCCCGGGCTCAACGTCAACGTCGTCGGGGCGCTGCCCGGCCTGACCACCGGCTACGGCCCGAGCCACCAGGCCACCGAGGACCTCGCGATCCTGCGGGCCTGCCCGAACCTCACGATCGTCGACCCCTGCGACTCGGTCGACATCGAGCAGGCCGTGCCGCAGCTGGCCGACCACGGCGGGCCCACCTACCTGCGGCTGCTGCGCGGCAAGGTCCCCACCGTGCTCGACGAGTACGACTACCGCTTCGAGCTCGGGAAGGCCGCGCTGCTGCGCGGCGGGCGGGACGTCCTCTTCGTCTCCACCGGCCTGATGACCATGCGCACTGTGCAGGCCGCGGCCCGGCTGGAGGCCGACCACGTCGACGCCGCCGTGCTGCACGTCCCGACGATCAAACCGCTGGACACGGCGGCGATCCTGCGCGAGCTGCGCACCGACCGGCTGGTGATCACCGCGGAGAACCACACGGTCGTCGGTGGGCTGTCCGAGGCCGTCGCCGCGACCGCCGCGTACGCCGGCATCGCCACCCGCATCCGGCCCGCCGCGCTGCCGGACGAGTTCCTCGCCGCCGGCGCCCTGCCCACCCTGCACGACCGCTACGGCCTGTCCACCGACGCGCTCTGCGCGCGCGTCAAGGCCGCTCTCTGACCCTCGAGGAGACCCCATGACCGTCACCGACCTCACCGCCGTGGTCACCGGCGCCGCCTCGCGGCGCGGGATCGGCCGCGCCACCGCCCACGCGCTCGCCGCCACGGGCTGGAACGTCGCCGTGCTCGACCTCGACGAGGCCGCCGCCAAGGACACCGCCGACGGGATCGCCGCCGCGCACGGCGTGCGGGCCGTCGGCCTGGCCTGCGACGTGACCGACGAGACCTCGGTCGCCACCGCCGTCGACACCCTCACCGCCGACGCCCCGCCGGTCGGAGCACTGATCAACAACGCCGGGATCACCTCGCCCACCCGCTTCCTCGACGTCGCCGGCGCCGAGTGGGACCGGATCTTCGCGGTGAACGTCCGCGGCGCCTACAACATCACCCGCCGGCTCGCCCCGGGCATGGCCGAGCGCGGCTTCGGCCGCATCGTGTTCCTCTCGTCGGTCTCGGCCGAGCGCGGCGGCGGGGTGTTCGGCGGCGTCGCCTACTCGGCCGCCAAGGCCGCCCAGCTCGGGTTCGCCCGCGCGCTGGCCCGCGAGCTGGGTCCGCAGGGTGTCACCGTCAACAGCGTGGCCCCCGGCCTGATCGACACCGACATCACCGGCGGCGCGCTGGAGGGCGAGCGCAAGGAGGCGCTCCTCGCCGGGATCCCGGTCGGCCGCAACGGCCGGGTCGCCGACGTCGCCGACCTGATCACCTACCTGTGCCGCCCGGAGTCCGGCTACATCACCGGCGCCACCTACGACGTCAACGGCGGCTCGCACATCCACTGAGCGCATCCACCGAGCGCATTCACCGAGCGCATCCACCGAGCGCATCCACCGAGCGCATCCACCCGAGCACATCCATCGAGCACGACCACCGAGTCACTCGCTGCCACCGAGCCGGTCCGGCCCGCGCCGGGCCGGCTCCGTGGTCAGCTGCCGGTGCGGCGGCGTTGCGACCACATCTGCGTGGCCCGCTCGAACTCGACGGCGGCGTCCCACCCGATCGCGGGTGGGCCCAGCTCGGTGCGGAAGGACCGGACGGCCTCGCGGGCCAGCGCGGGGTCCTGCGCCGGTCCGGCGGCGAGCCGGTGGGCCGTGTCCTCGACCTCGTCGTCGGGGACGGCGGCCCAGGCGAGGCCGATCTCGACGGCCCGCCGGCCGTCGATCTCCTGGCCGAACAGGCCCATCGCGGCGGTCGCCTCCCGGCCGGCGGTGCGTCCGGCGAGGGTGAAGAACCCCCCGCCGGGGTGCAGGCCGATGCGCAGGAACCCGGCGAGGAGCCGGGCGTCCTCGGCGACGACCCGCAGGTCGGCGGCCAGCATCAGGTTCATGCCGGCTCCGACGGCGGCGCCGCGGACCGCCGCGATCGTGGGCACGGCCAGCTTCCCCACCCGCACGAAGGACTGGTAGACCGCGCCGGTGTCCCGGTAGGTCGAGTCCTCGGCCTGGTCGGCACCGGGCCGCCAGCGCCGCCGGTCGGCGCCCGAGCAGAACGTCCCGGCCGCGCCCCGCACCACCGCCGCGCCGATCGCCGGGTCGGCGTCGATCTCCTCGCACGCCGCGACCAGCTCCCGGCCCATGTCCGGGGTCAGCCCGTTGCGCACCTCGGGGGAGTCGACGGTGAGCGTCGCGACCCCCTCCGCCTTCTCCAGCACGATCCGGCCCATCAGCGCGCCTCCCGGTCCTGCGTCGTCCTGCGGACGAGGACGTCGACCGCCGTCACGCCCTCGCGCCCGACGATCAGCGGATTGATCTCCAGTTCGGCGATCGCCGGGTCCGTGGCCGCACGGGACACGGCGACGACCGCCTCGACGGCGGCCTCGACGTCGAGCGGGTCCGCGCCCCGGTGCCCCGCGAGCAGCGGCCAGCTGCGGAGGTTCCGCAGCAGGTCGCGGGCGGCGGCGCGGTCGAGCGGGGCGAGCGCGGTCGCGAGGTCCCGGTGGATCTCCGTCGCGACCCCGCCGAGCCCGACGGTCACGACCGGCGGCCAGCCGTCGCCGCCCGAGGTCGCAGCCACGAGCAGCTCGAGGCCCGCCGGCGCGCGGCGTTGGACGAGCACGGACGGCGCCAGCCGGAGCAGCTCGGCGGTCACGTCGCCGACCTCGTCGAGCGGCACGCCGACCCGCACGGCGCCGAGCTCGGACTTGTGCGCCGGGCCCTCGGCCTTGAGCACCACCGGCCCGCCCAGCTCGCGGGCGATCGCCGCGGCCTCCGCCGACGTGCCGGCGGAGCGACCCTCGGGACGGGGCACGCCGATCGCGTCGAGCAGCTCCCAGCCGTCGCCCGGCAGGGGACCCGGTGGTGCGGGGGCGGGCCCGTCGGCGTCGGGCCCCGGGTCCCGGACCACCTCCGCCAGCACCCGGGAGGCCACCGCCACGGAGGCGAACACCGGGATCCCGGCCGCCGTGAGCAGGGCGCGGGCCTCGGCCGTCCGGTCCGGGCCGGCGAGCCAGGCGACCGCGCACGGCACCGTGCCGCCCTGCATCGCGGCGGCGAGGTCCTCGGCGAGGGCGACCGCCTCCCGCCCGGTGACCATGGTGACCAGCACCAGCAGCGACTCCACGGACGGGTCGGCGCAGACGATCGCGCACACCTCGCCGAACGCGCGGTCGCCCCGGTTGAACAGCTGGGCGGTCACGTCGACCGGGTTGGCCAGGGCGCCGAACTCCGGCACCAGGCGGGAGAGCTTCTCCTGGGTCTCCGGGGCGAGCTCGGGCAGGTGCAGGCCGAGGGCCTCGCAGCGGTCCGCGGCGAGGATGCCCGCGCCGCCCGAGGTCGTCACCGCCGCGACCCCGCGCCCGGACGGCCGGGGCTGGCCCCGCAGCATCGTGGCGGCCGCGAGGAGCTCCTCCACGTCGTCGACGAGCACCACGCCGTGCCGGCGGGAGACCAGCCGGAAGGCGGTGTCGTCGCCCACCATCGCGCCGGTGTGAGACACGGCGGCGCGCCTCCCGGCGGCCGAGCGGCCCGCGCGCAGCACCACCAGGGCGGTGTCGTGTTCGGCGGCGGTCGCCGCGAGCCTCTCGTACGCCGTGCCGTCGCGCAGGTTCTCCGCGTAGGCCGCGAGCACCGAGATCTCGGGTCGGCGGACCAGGTACCGCCCGATCTCGGTGAGGTCGACGTCGGCCTGGTTGCCGGTGCTGACCCAGGTGGTGAGGTCGAGGCCGCGTTCCGCCGCGAGGTCGAGGACGGAACCGCCGATGGCGCCGCTCTGCCCGACGTAGGCGATGCCGCTGCTCCCGGTCAACGGCCGCTCGGCCGCCGCCGAGAAGCTCGCGAACAGCCGGCTGGGCGTGTGCACGATGCCCTGGCAGTTGGGGCCGAGCACCCGAACGCCGGACTCCCGGGCCGCCGCGACCAGCTCCTCCTGCAGGGTCGCACCCTCCGGCCCGACCTCGGCGAAGCCCGACGCGAACACGATCACTGCGGCCGCCCCGGCCCGGCCCGCCTCCCGCACGGCCGCCACCGCCTGCGCGGCCGGGACCATCGCGAGGACGAGATCCACGGGCCCCTCGACCTCGGCGAACGAAGCGGCGCACGGCAGCCCGGCGAGCTCCGGGTACTTCGGGTTGACGGGCACGACGCGCCCGGCGAACCCGCGCTCGGCGAGCCAGCGCAGCGGGCGGGCCATGGGATTGTCCGCCCGGCCGGAGGCGCCGAGGACCACGACGGTCCGCGGGTTCAGGACCCGGTCCCAGTCGGTCTCCGTCGTGGCCCGGGGAGGGGCGGACGCGTCGGTGCCGGTCGCGGTGTCGCCCAACGGGGCGGTCCTCCTCGTCGTCGAGGTCCGGGCGCACACCCGGCGTTCACGCAGGTCACGGCCCTGATCCGCCCGCACCCGCGGTCTCACCCTAAGTTGACGATGACGTCGACGACAAGGCCCCTAGGCGAGGCAGGTCAGGGGCCGGCCCCCGTTGTAGGCGACCATGTCGCCCAACGCCGCGACGACGTCGATCGGCGCGCCCCGCTCCGCCCCGCCCAGTTCCGCGTACGCGCGGTGCAGGTTGCCCACGATGCGCTCGGCGTCGGGCCACTCCGCGAAGCGGCCGAGGCCGGTGTCCCGGGCGGCCTGCAGCGGCGGGACGCCGGCGGCCCGGCCGCGTTCGGCGAGGTCGAGCACGAACCGCAGGTAGTCCAGGGTGTCCTCCAGCGGGGCGCGGTCGTGGAAGACCGGGCCGTGGCCGGGGACGGTGGTGGCCGCGCCGAGGGGCGCCACGACCGTCTCCAGCACCTCGATCGCCCCCGCGACCGAGCCCATGAGCAGGAACGGGGTGCCGCCGTGGAACACGAGGTCGCCGCAGAACAGCGTGGACCGCTCGGGGAACCAGACCAGCGAGTCGTTGGTGGTGTGCGCGGGCCTGCCGACGTGCAGGACCTCGGCCCGTAGGTCACCGACGTGCAGCGCCACCCGGTCGGTGAAGGTGAGGAAGGGCGGGTCGAGCGGCAGCGAGCCCCAGTCCGGGTTCTCCCAGAACGGCAGCTCGCGCGGCGGCCCGAACGCGATCATCTCGGTGCGGGCGCGCTCGTGCGCGACGATCGTCGCGGTGCCGAACAGGGCGTTGCCCCAGGTGTGGTCGCCGTGGTGGTGGGTGTTGACCAGGGTGCGAACGGGCGCGGCGCTCACCGAGGCGATCGCCGCGGCGAAGGCCCGGGTGCGTCGCTCGGTGGAGCAGGAGTCGACGGCGACCACGCCCTGCGGCCCGACGGCGAAGCCGGTGTTGTTGATCCACCACGTGCCGTCGGGCTGGACGTAGGCCCAGATCCCGTCCGAGACCTCCTCCAGCCGTGGCGGGCCGGGAACGGTGATGTCGTACGGGCGCGCGCTCATGCTGGGGCCTCCGTCCGTGGTTCTCGCACCCACCCTGGCAGCGCGACCCGGGCCGGTCGATCGGCCGCCTCCGCCGGGTCGGTCCGTGCGTCTCGGAGAGCCGGAGGTGCGCGGCGGAAAGCAGGACCGTTGGGCGGCGGGTGATCTCCGATTCTGCCGCCTTGAGCTGCGGACTTTACCCTGTGTTCGAAGAGACGTTCGAGTAGGCTCCGATCATGCTCCCCGACCCGGTCGCCGACGCGCGCCGCCTTCTCGACCAGGCGGTCGAGGCGCTGGCGGCCACCGCCGGGCCCGGCGCGGGTGCGGGACCGCGCTGGGCAACCTGGTCATGCTGTGCAGGCCCATCACCGCCAGATCCACACCACCGACTGGGCGGTGCGCCTGCGCGACGGCCTGCCCGAGTTCATCCCCCCACCCTGGATCGACCCCGAGCGCCGACCACGACGACGACCCCGAACCTCGACCCTCGACCGGGAGCTCGAGAACACCCGGGTCGTCGAGTTCGCGTAGGCGCCCGTGACCGAGGCCGAGACCGGACATCGGCGCCGGGCTAGCGGTCGCCGTTCGATGACGCACCCCCGGTCGGTGCCTCAGCGGCGGTACAGCCGCCGGCGGTTCGCGGTGACCGTGCGGTGGACCGGGGTGAGGCTCTCCGACAGCACGAGGCTCGCGGCCCGAGGCACGGCCCAGGCCGAGGCGACGGCGGCGCGGGTGAAGGCGGTGCCCTTCTCCTCGATCATCCGCCGGTACTCGCGGCGGTCCCGTGCGCTCGGCGGCCAGCCGCCCGTCGCCATCCGGGCCGTGCGGTGGGCGACGACCTGGGGCGCCGACCACGCGATCTCGGCGAGCTGCCGCCACGGGTCGAGCACCTCGGCCCACCCGTTCCTCCTCCGCGCCACCGGATCACCGTAGCCCCTCGGCCGCGGCATCCGGTGCCTCCAGCGCCTCCAGCGCTTCGGTCCACCGGCGCTCCCGGGTGTCCGGGTCCTGCTCCCACCACGGCTCGCCACGCTCGCCCAGGCCGTGCTTCGCGAGGGCGACCCGGCGGCGGGCGGCCCGGACGGCGTCGGGATCGTCGGCCGCGCGGCCCGTCCGCACCGCGGCCCGCGCCCGGCCGAGGTGGCGCTGCAGTTCCGCGCGCACCTGCTCGGGCAGCTCGGGGTCGGCCGCGCGCCAACGCCGACCGCGAACGACGATCCAGCGGCCGTCGGCGGTGCGTTCGGGAGACACGTGCCGAGCTTCCGGTACCGGATGCACCTGCGCAGGTCGAGCGGTCCCGCCACGCCCGGATCGGATCGACGCCGGGTTGGAGCGGACCGTGCACGGTGTCCCGTGAGAGCGACCGCACCCCCCGAGGAGCAGCGCACGACCCTTCGCCGCCGCGGAGGGCGCGGGCGACCACTGCGAGGCCGGCGCCCGCACCCTCTCTCCACGCCCGCGCCTTCGCCCGGCTCGACGGCGTGCGGCGGGGAGGGGCGTGAGCCGGCTCAGCCTGCGACGGCCCCGGCCTGCTCCCGGGCCCGCAGGTCCTTGCGGAGGATCTTCCCCGACGCGGACTTCGGGATCGCGTCGACGAACTCCACCACGCGGACCTTCTTGTACGGGGCGAGCCGCTCGGCCACGTACGCCATCACGTCCTCGGCGGTCAGCGTGACCCCCTGCTGGACCACGACGAACGCCTTGGGCACCTCCTCGCCGTCCGCGTCGAGCACCCCGATGACGGCGGCGTCGGCGATCCCGTCGTGGGTGAGCAGCACGGCCTCCAGCTCCGCGGGCGGCACCTGGTAGCCCTTGTACTTGATCAGCTCCTTGACCCGGTCGACGATCCGGAAGAAGCCGTTCTCGTCGACCGTCGCGACGTCGCCGGTGTGCAGGAAGCCGTCGGCGTCGAGCGTGGCGGCGGTCGCCTCGGGGTTGTTGAGGTAGCCGGACATGACGTTCGGCCCGCGCACCCACAGCTCGCCGCGCTCGCCGGGCCCGACCTCGCGCCCGGTCTCCGGGTCGACGAGCTTGCTCTCGACGTTCGGGATCGCGTAGCCGACGCCGTTGAGGTCGTCGTCCGGGCGCCGCTCGTCCATCGAGTGACTGACGGGTGAGAGCTCCGTCATCCCGTAGCCCTGCAGGACCACGCAGCCCAGCCGGCGGGCGACGGCGTGCCCCAGCTCGGCGTCGAGCGGCGCGGCGCCCGAGAAGATCACGTCGACGCAGGACAGGTCGTACGAGTCGACCAGCGGGTGCTTGGCCAGGCCGACCGCGATCGGCGGGGCGATGTAGAGCCGGTTGAGCCGGTACTCCGCGACGACGCGCAGGAACTCGGCCATCTCGAAGCGCGGCATCGTGACGACCGTGGCACGGCGGTGCAGGCCGTGGTTCATCATCACCGTCATGCCGTAGATGTGGAAGAACGGCAGGACGGCGAGGATCCGGGTCGTCTCGTCCGTGGTCCCCAGCGGGGTGAACTGCAGCAGGTTCGCCACCAGGTTGCGGTGGGTGAGGACCACGCCCTTCGCCAGGCCCGTCGTGCCCGAGGAGTAGGGGAGCACCGCGGTGTCGCCGGGGCCGACCTCCGGGACCGGCGGCTCCGCGGTGCTCGCGAGCAGGTCCGCGAGCGAGGTGCGGCCCTCGACCGGGTCGAGGGTGACGACGGCGTCGTCGGGCAGCCCGGCCTCCGCGGCCGCCGCCGTGGCCCGGTCCAGGAAGGGGGACACCGTGACCAGCATCCGCGCGCCGGAGTCCGTGAGCTGGTGGGCGAGCTCGGCGGGGGAGTAGAGGGAGTTGGCGCTGGTCACGATGCCGTTGGCGCGCAGCACGCCCTGGAACACCGCCACCCACGCCGGGGAGTTCGGGGCGAACAGGGCCACGACGTCTCCCCGGCGCAGCCCGCGCTCGTGCAGCACGGCGGCGATCCGGACGACCATGCCCGTGAGCTCGTCGAAGGTCACCGACGTGCCGGTCGCGCCGTCGATGAAGGCGGGGGCGTCGGCCCGGTCGCCGAAGCCGGCGCCGAACAGGAACTCCGGCAGCGAGACCTCGGGGATCTCGACGGCGGGGTAGGGGCTGTCGACGATCACGACGCCTCCAGGACGCGGTAGATCTCGCGCACGTACCCGGCGCTGCGTTCGGAGCCGATGATGCCCGGCGCCATCCGGTTCATCATGTAGGAGATCGTCAGGCGCCGGCCGACGTCCATGATGATCATCGAGCCGCCCCAGCCGCCCCAGAAGCAGATCCGCTCGTCGGGGATGTACGGCAGGGTGTCGCGCTGGGGCAGGGCGAAGCCGATGCCGAACCGCAGCGGTACGCCGAGCACCACGTCGACGCCGTTCGCCTGCTCCTCGAAGATCAGGTCGATGGTCGGCGGCGAGAGCAGCCGGACGCCGTCGACCTCGCCGCCGCGCGCGATCGCGGACAGCATCCGGGCGACGGACCGGGCGTTGCCGTGCCCGTTCGCGCCGCCGATCTCGGCGCGGCGCCAGGCCTCGGTGTTCGCGTCCTCGGCGTTGACGAGCGGGCCGGTGAGCGTGCGCACCGCCGGGCTGGTCGGGTCCGCGGTCGACAGGTCGACGGGCAGCGGCGGAGGCGGGACGACGTCGGCGATCCGGCCCCACGCCTTCTCGGGCGCGCCGATGGTGAAGTCGGCGTCGAGCGGACCGGCGATCTCCTGCGCGACGAACTCGGTCAGCGTCCGGCCGTCGACGCGCCGGATCAGCTCGCCGAGGAGGTGGCCGTAGTTGAGCGCGTGGTAGCCCGACGCCGAACCCGGCTCCCACCAGGGTGCCTGGGCGGCCATGCGGGCGGCGGCCCGTTCGGCGTCGTACATGTCCTGCACCGACGCCGGCTGCTCCAGACCCGAGACGCCGGAGGTGTGCGAGAGCAGGTGCCGGACCTGCACCTCCTCCTTGCCGGCGGCCGCGAAGTCCGGCCAGTACCGCGCGACGGGCGCGTGGACGTCGAGCTGCCCCCGGTCGACGAGCATCAGCGTGGCGAGCGCGGTGACGGTCTTCGTGGTGGACCAGACGTTGACGATCGTGTGCTCGTCCCAGGCCGTGGTGCGGGCCGGGTCGCGGTACCCGCCCCAGAGGTCGACGACCTGCTCGCCGTCGAGGTCGACGACCATCGAGGCACCCAGCTCCTCGCCGCTGTCGAGACGGGTCTGCAGCTGCCGGCGCAGCGGGTCGAAACGGGCCTCGCAGGTGCCCTGGAGCTCGGCCATGATCGTGCTCTCCTCGTCGAGTGCGGATCGTGCGGGGATCTGGTCAGGTCAGGGTGCGGACGACGCCGCGGTGGCCCGGGGATCGGCGATGCGGGCCGCGCCGTGCAGCAGGGCGGCGACCGCGAGCTCGACCTTGGCGGCGTCGGGCGGGTCGCCGGTGAGCAGGTCGGCGTAGATGAAGGACTCGGCGATCCGGACCACCAGGTAGGCGAGGTCGCCGAGCGGGATCGAGGCGGCCAGGTGCCCGCGGCCGCACTCCTCGGCGAGCAGCCGCTCGACGGCGCCGACGACGTGCTGCTGCAGCGGGCTGGCCTTCGTCGTGATCAGCCGCAGCGCGCGTTCGGTGTCGCGCTGCAGGAAGGAGCGGTAGTACGGGGCGTCGATCAGGGCCTGGGAGAACTCGCGCAGGATCCGGCCGATCCGTTCCGGTCCGCAGCCGGGAGCGGCCGCCGCGGCGTTCCGCAGCGTCGGGTCCGCGAGCGAGGTCAGCACCGCGACGAGCAGCTGGTCGCGGTTGCCGACCCAACGGAACAGGGTGGTGCGGTCGACACCCAGCTCGCCGGCGATGCGCTGGGCGTCGATGCGCTCACCGGCCAGGAACGCCCTGCGGGCCAACCGCACCGCCTCGCGCGCGTGCGGGTGCGCCCCGCGCGAGAGGTGATCTGCGACACCCACAGATGCAGCATATGGGCAGGATGTTGCAGCGGACAAGGAGAACGTTGCGGGGACGGGCCGCGGTCGACCCCACGCCGTCGATCCTGCCCGACCGGCGGCCCGCGACGCCGCCGGACGATGGGGTGGGGTCGCCGAACCACCGATCGGCCCGGACCGATGGGCCCGGACGGGCGCCCGATCGGCGATGATGATGTGATCTGCTGGTTCCGCGGACCGGGACGGACCGCGACACTGCACACGGGACACAGTGGAAGGAGTGACAGGTGGCCGAGGGGCAGTCCGATCTGCCGAAGTCGATCCAGGGCGAACAGCTGGCGGAGACGGGGATCGTCCGCGCGTCGGACGAGGACGTCGATCTCTACGTCGACCGGGTCTCCGACGAGGTGCTGGCCTGCCGGGAACGCGGCCGGCACCTGTTCCCGACGATCCGGCAGGCGGGGATCCACTTCACCGAGGTGGACGACGAGGGGCTGTTCGTCCGCCGCCTGACCTGCACGTGCTGCCAGCTCGCCGTGAAGGTGGAGCGGTGGGAGGGCGTGCGGCAGCGGGGTCGGACCCGGTTCCACCGGGTCGCGTCGAACCTGGAGTACCGGACCGGTCCGGACGGCCAGAGCTACCTCGCGGAGACCGGCCGCGGGCGCATGACCCCGCGCCAGATCGGCGACTCGGTGGCCTCGAAGGCGCTCTCGGGGCAGACCCTCGCCGCGCTGCGCAAGGCCGCGAACCAGGCTGCGCGGGAGGCCGCGAAGGAGGCCGGTGGCGCGCCGCGGCAGACCCGCGCGCGCCGGACCACGACCGAGGCGGGCTGATCGATGGGAATCCGGGAGATCCGGTTCTGCGACCTGACGGGCTCGGAACAGGACGTCGAGTCGCACGAGCTCAACATCGACCAGATGCGGGTGCAGATCGACCTGGCGGGGCCGGAGTACCGCAAGCTCCTGCAGCTGCTGCAGCCCTACATCGAGGCGGGCCGGGTCGACGCGTCGATCCCGGACCTGCGGTCCTCCGCGCGGCGCGCCGGGCACGCCCCGGTCAGCACCAGCACCGGGCTCACCGCCGAGGAGCGCGAGCAGCTGCGGCAGTGGGCGGAGGAGAAGGGGATCGAGGTCCCCTCCAACAACCGGTTCAAGCGGTCGTTGGTCGAGCAGTGGCGCGAGGAGACCAAGGCGGGCTGACCGCCCGCCGCACGGCCGAGCGGCGGGAGGACCGCCGTCGGGCCGCTCCGGAACCGCCACGGAGCGGTGCCCGGCGACCGTGGTCGCCGCGCACCGCTCCGAGGGGTTCCGCTCAGGTGCGGGCGGCGGGGACCGCGGTCTCCGCCGAGTCGCCCAGGTCGATGGTGGCGGTCTCGCGGAGCGCGAGGATGCAGGCGACCGTCAGCACGCAGCCGGCCGCGATGATGACCGAGACCGTGAGCGTGCCGGCACCCCCGGCGAGCACCGAGGCGAAGACGACGGGGCCGATCCCCGCCCCGATCCCGGCGATCTGGTAGCCGAGCGAGGCGCCCGTGTAGCGGGCCCGGGTGGAGAACAGCTCGGTGTAGAGCGCGGCGAGCGGGCCGTACATGCACGCGTGCACCACGCCCTGCCCGACGACGACGGCGACCACGAGCAGGAAGGTCGAGCCGCTGTCGATCAGCGGGAACAGCAGGAACGCCCAGACCGCCATCGCGACGGCACCGGCGAGGACCAACGGACGGCGTCCGAAGCGGTCCGACAGCGCGGAGAAGCCGATGATGCCGAGGATCGCGGCGACCGAGGAGACGGTGAGCGCGTTCAGTACGGTCTGCCGGGGGAAGCCGGCCTGGACGGCGTAGGAGATGACGAAGGTCGTCAGCGTGCCCTGCGCGATGAACGCCCCGAAGCCGACGCCGATCGACAGCAGCAGGTTGCGCGGGTGGTTGCGCAGCACGTCGAGCAGCGGCGGCGCCGCCGGCTCCGACCGTGCGGCCTCGGCGAACACCGGTGTCTCGGTGACCCGTGCCCGGACGAAGAGGCCCACCGCGAGCAGCACGATGCTGAGCAGGAACGGGATCCGCCAGCCCCAGGCGAGGAAGGCCTGCTCGCCGGTGGCGCTCGCGGACACCGCCAGGACCAGCGTGGACAGCACCATGCCGCTGGGCGCGCCGGCGTTGGTGAAGCTCGCCCACAGCCCCCTCCGCGAGGTGGCGTGCTCGGCGGACATCAGCACCGCGCCGCCCCACTCGCCGCCGACCGCGACGCCCTGCAGCACGCGGAGCACGACGAGCAGGACCGGCGCCCAGGCGCCGATCTGCGCCGAGGTGGGCAGCAGGCCGATGAGGGTGCTGCCCACGCCCATCGCCGTCATGCTCAGCACGAGCATCCGCTTGCGGCCGATCCGGTCGCCGAAGTGTCCGAACAGGACCCCGCCGAGGGGCCGGGCGAAGTACCCGGTGGCGAGCGTGCCGAAGCTGGCGACGGTCCCGACCAGGGGGTCCAGGTCGGCGAAGAACACCTTGTTGAACACCACCGCCGAGGCCGTGGCGTAGAGCAGGAAGTCGTAGTACTCGATCACGCTGCCGAGGTAGCTCGACAGCACTGCGCGGCGCAGCTGGCTGCGCGACCGCGGCTGCGGGTGGGGGTGCGTCATTGCGGTGCCCTGTCTGCTGGGTGGCCTGACTGCGGTGTCTGCGTGACTGCGGTGTCCGGCGGTGTCCGGCGGTCTCCGGCGGTCTCCGGCGGTGTCCGGCGGAGACTGCGGGGTGGTGCGCGTGGTGCGGGTGGTGCGGGTGGTACCGGCCCGGAACCGCGGCCGTCGATGGGCGCTGATGGTAAGGAACTTGATACCTGCGGTCAACGGCTGACCCGTCTCAGGTTTGCGAATACGCTCGCGGCATGACACGGATCGCGGCCCGTCCGGCCGGCCGGCGCGGTCAGCGCCTGACCTACCTGGTGAAACGCCTGGAGATGGCGGAGCGTGCCCGCATGGAGGAGGTGCTGCGCCCGCTCGGGGTGACGCTGCACCAGTACACCGCGCTGAGCATCCTCGAGGCCCGCGAGGGGCTGTCGTCGGCCCAGCTGGCGCGCCGGCACGTCGTCACGCCCCAGGCGATGCACCAGCTGATCGCGACCATGGAGCGGGACCGGCTCATCGAGCGCCGCCCCGACGAGGCCAACCGGCGGATCCTGCGCGCCTGGCTCACCGAGCACGGGGTCCGGGTGCTGAAGGAGTGCCACCGGGTGGTCGACGACGTCGAGGAGCGGATGCTCTCGATGCTCACCCCCGAGGAGGCGGTGGCCTTCGGCGGCGCGCTGGAGCGCTGCCTCGAGGCACTCACGGTGCCGGCGGAGGAGCTGAGCCGGTACGGGAACCCGACGGCTTGACTCGATATCAAGCTCCTTGCTACTAATTCGGTGTCAAGGAGCCTGAGACACCCGGGCTCCACGGTCCCGATCGGCCCAGCCGCACCAACGGTGGTGGACTCATGAACCCGACACTCGTCGCCGGCCCGAACGCGGGCCTGGGGACCTGGCCCGTCCGGCGCGCCCGGATCTCCCCGGACCGGCCGGCGCTGCGCGACCCGCACCGCGCACTCACCTACGCCGAGCTCGCCGACCGCGTGGTGCGCTACGCCGGGGCGCTGCGCCGGCTCGGCGTGGGCCCGGGGGACCGGGTGGCCCACCTGGGCGTGAACGCCGTCGAGGTGTTCGAGACCTTCTTCGCGACCTGGCTGCTCGGGGCGATCTCGGTCCCCCTCAACCACCGGCTCGCCGCACCGGAGATCCGGTTCATGCTGGAGGACGCCGGTGCCTCCGTCCTGGTGCACAGCGCGGACGCGGACGCGCTGGTCGACTCGGCGATCGCCGCGCGGCCGGCCGCGCTGCGCCACGTCGTCGCGGTGCACGGCGGCGCCGACCGCCTGGACTACGAGACCGAGATCGCGGCGGGCCCGGTGCTGGAGGCCGAGCCGGCGGTCTCGCTCGACGACCCGGCGTTGATCCTCTACACGTCGGGGACGACGGGCCGCCCCAAGGGCGCCGTGCTCACCCACGGCAGCATGACCTGGAACACCGTCAACTTCCTGGCCCACGTCGACGTGCTGAGCACCGACCGGGCGCTGTGCATCGCGCCGCTGTTCCACTGCGTCGGGCTGGGGCAGGTCACGCTGCCCACGCTGTTCAAGGGCGGCAGCGTGGAGGTGCTGCCCAAGGCCGATCCCGGCCTCGTGCTGGAGCGGATCTCGGCCGCCGGGATCACCGGCTTCTCGGCGGTGCCGACGATGCTGCAGATGATGTGCGAGCACCCGGGCTGGGCGACCGCCGACCTGAGCTCGCTGACCCTGGTGCAGTACGGCGGCTCGCCGGTGCAGGAGCGCGTGGCGCGGGCGTGGCTGGACCGCGGGGTCCGGCTGATCCAGGGCTACGGCATGACCGAGGCCTCGCCGGGGGTGTACATGAGCACCCCCGCGGGCACCGCCGCCCACCCGACGGCGGTCGGCGTGCCGCACTTCTTCACCGACGTCGCCCAGCTGCGGGAGGGGCGCCCCGAGGTCCCCGGCGGGGAGCCGGCGGAGCTGGTGGTGCGCGGCCCGCACCTGTTCGCCGGGTACTGGAACCTCCCCGACGAGACGGCCGCGAGCCTGGTCGACGGGCAGTGGTTCCGGACCGGCGACGTGCTGCGGGTCGACGGCGACCGCTGGGCGCACGTCGTCGACCGGGTCAAGGACATGTACATCTCGGGCGGGGAGAACGTCTACCCCGCCGAGGTGGAGGCCGTCGCGGTGCAGCTCGACGCGGTGGCCGAGTGCGCCGTCGTCGGGGTCGCCGACCCGCGCTGGGGCGAGGTCGGGGTCGCCTACGTGCAGGTCCGCGAGGGGGCGGACCTGACCGAGGCCGTGCTGCGCGCCCATCTCGAGTCCGGGCTGGCCCGGTACAAGGTTCCGAAGTACGTCGAGTTCGTGGCGGAGCTGCCGCGCAACGCCACCGGCAAGCTCCGCCGGGTGGAGCTGCGCCGGCGCGCGGCGGACGAGCATCCGATCGAACGGGTCGCGGCGGGGCCGCGGCCGGAGGGAGCGTCATGACCACCGCCGCACCGCAGCCCGCGCAGCCGCCGGGCGAGGGGGTCGAGGCCCTGCTGCCGAAGTCGTTGCAGGTGGAGCGGCACGACGACGTCGCCGTGCTCCGGCTGACCCGGCCCGCCAAGCGCAACGCGCTCGACGACCCGACCGTGCTCGGCATCGAGACCTTCTTCAGCGCCCCGCCGGCCGGGGTGAAGGCCGTGGTGCTCGACGCCGAGGGCGACCACTTCTGCGCCGGCCTCGACCTGTCCGAGCTGACCGAGCGGGACGCGTTCGAGGGCCTCGAGCACTCGATGATGTGGCACCGCGCGTTCGAGCGGATGGAGCGCGGCCGGCTCCCGGTCGTCGCCGTCCTCAAGGGCGCGGTGATCGGCGGCGGGCTGGAGCTGGCGTCGGCCACCCACCTGCGGGTCGCCGAGCCGAGCGCGTTCTACGCGCTGCCGGAGGGGCAGCACGGCCTGTTCGTCGGCGGCGGTGGGTCCGTGCGGGTGCCGCGGCTCATCGGGGCGCACCGGATGGCCGACATGATGCTGACCGGCCGGGTCCTCGCGGCCGAGGAGGGGCAGGCGCTGGGGCTGTCGCACTACCTCGTGGCGCCGGGGGAGGGCCTGGCCAAGGCCGTCGAGCTGGCCCGGAAGATCGCCGGGAACTCGTCGGTCACCAACTTCGCGGTGCTGCAGGCGCTGCCGCGAATCGCCGAGGCCAACCCGGCCGAGGGCTACCTGATGGAGTCGATGGTCGCCGCCCTGGCGGGCAGCAGCGAGCAGGCGCAGGAGCGGATGCGCGCGTTCCTGGCCGGCCGCGGCGGGCGGGTCCGGCGATGACCGCCGCGACCACGGCCGGTGTGCCCGAGCTGCTGCGCCCGGTGGCCGACGACGTCCGGGAGACCACCGAGATCGGCCGGTTCCTGGGGTGGCTGGAGCGCGAGCGCGGGCTGGCGTTCGAGGACTACCCCGCGCTGCACCGCTGGTCGGTCGACGACCCGGAGGCCTTCTGGTCGGCCGTCGCCGGGTTCTTCGGCGTCCGGTTCGCGACCCCGCCGGAACGGGTGCTCGGCCGGCGGGAGATGCCGGGCGCGGAGTGGTTCCCGGGTGCGACGCTGAACTACGCCGAGCACGCCGTCGGCCTGCTCGACACGGGGGCCGACGACGCCGAGGTCGCCGTGCTGGCCTACTCGCAGACCCGGGACCGGCAGGAGCTGACCTGGGGCCGGCTGCGCGAGCAGGTGGCCCGCGCGCGGGCCGGGCTGGAGCGGCTGGGCGTCGGCCGGGGCGACCGCGTGGTCGCCTACCTGCCGAACGTCCCGGAGACGCTGATCGCGTTCCTGGCCACTGCGAGCCTGGGCGCGGTGTGGGCGAGCTGCGCGCCCGAGTTCGGCGCGCGCAGCGTGGTCGACCGGTTCGGGCAGATCGAGCCCACCGTGCTGCTCACGGTGTCGGGGTACGGCTACGGCGACAAGGAGATCGACCGCCGCGCGCAGGTGGCCGAGATCCGGGCCGGCCTCCCGACCGTCGTGCACGTCGTGCACGTCCCGTACGGCCCGCACGACCTGCCGGACACGCTCGGCTGGGCGGAGCTCCTCGGCGAGCCCGGAGACCTCACCTTCGACCCGGTGCCCTTCGCGCACCCGCTGTACGTGCTCTTCTCCTCCGGGACCACCGGCAAGCCCAAGGCGATCGTGCACTCGCACGGCGGGATCCTGCTGGAGCACCTGAAGAACCACGGCCTGAGCTGGGACCTGCGGGCGGGCGACCGGATCCTCTGGTTCTCGACCACCGCGTGGATGATGTGGAACGCGCTGGTCTCGTCCCTGCTGGTGCGCGCCTCGATCGTGATGATCGACGGCAACCCGCTCCACCCGGACCTCCGCCGGCAGTGGCGGCTCGCCGCCGAGACCGGGGCCACGCTGGTGGGCGCGAGCCCCGGCTACCTGATGGCCTGCCGGGCCGAGGGCGTGCACCCGGCGCGCGAGTTCGACCTGTCGCGGGTGCGCCAGATCGGGGCGGCCGGCAGCCCGTTGCCGCCCGAGGGCTACCGCTGGGTGGCGGCGGAGTTCGGGCCGGACGTGCTGCTCAACGTCGGCAGCGGCGGCACGGACGTCTGCTCCGGCATCGTGCAGGGCGGCCCCCTGCAGCCGGTCCGGGTCGGCGAGATCTCCGGCCCCTGCCTCGGCGTCGCCGCGCAGGCCTTCGACGAGAAGGGCGAGCCGGTCGTCGGCGAGCTCGGCGAGCTGGTCATCACCACGCCGATGCCGTCGATGCCGGTGGGCTTCTGGGGCGACCCGAACGGCACCCGCTACCGCGACACCTACTTCGACCGGTACCCGGGCGTCTGGCGGCACGGCGACTGGGTGCGCTTCTCGCCCTGGGGCGGCGCGGTGATCGCCGGCCGCTCCGACGCGACGCTCAACCGCGGCGGCGTCCGGCTGGGCACCGCCGAGTTCTACCGGGTGGTCGAGGAGCTGCCCGAGGTCGTGGACAGCCTGGTCGTGCACCTCGAGGACCCGGCCGGCGGCAGCGGGGAGCTGCAGCTCTACGTCCAGCTCCGCGAGGGCGTCGTGCTCGACGACGCGCTGCGCCGCCGGATCGCCACCGCGCTGCGCACCGAGCTCTCGCCCCGGCACATCCCGGACCGGGTCGAGGCGGTGCCGGTGGTGCCGAAGAACCGGACCGGCAAGAAGCTGGAGCTGCCGGCGAAGAAGATCCTGCTCGGCGCGGCGCTCGACGACGTCGCGAGCCGCGACGTGCTCGCCGACCCGACCGCGCTGGACCCGTTCGTCGCGTTCGCCCGGAGCCGGGCGTGAGCGCGGCCGGGGTGGACCGGGTCGCCGTCGTCGGCACCGGGGTGATCGGGATCAGCTGGGCCGCGCACTTCCTCGCCCGCGGGCTCGACGTCGTCGCGACCGACCCGTCGCCCGGTGCCGAGGAGCGGGTGCGGACGGAGGTGGCCGTGCTCTGGCCGACACTCGCGCCGGTCGCGGGCGCCTCGCCGGAGCGGCTGAGCTTCACCGCGGACCCGGCCGAGGCCGTCGCGGACGCCGACTTCGTCCAGGAGAACGGCCCCGAGCGCGAGGCCGTCAAGCACGAGCTGTTCGCGGTGCTCGACGAGGCCGCGCGACCCGACGTGGTGCTGGCGTCGAGCTCGTCGGGGCTGCTGCCGTCCGCGATCGCGCGCGGCTGCCCGGTGCACCCGGAGCGGGTCGTGATCGGGCACCCGTTCAACCCGCCGCACGTGATCCCGCTGGTCGAGGTGGTGCCGGGGGAGAAGACGGCCGAGGAGACGGTGCAGCGCGCGCTCGCCTTCTACGCCGCCGTCGGCAAGAAGCCGATCCGGCTGCGCCAGGAGCTGCCCGGGCACGTGGCGAACCGGCTGCAGGCGGCGCTCTGGCAGGAGGCGTACTCGCTGGTCGAGCGCGGGGTCGCCACGGTGGCCGACATCGACACGGCGATCTCGCAGGGACCGGGACTGCGCTGGGCGGTGCTCGGGCCCTTCGCGAACCAGCACCTGTCCGGCGGGCCGGGCGGGATCGCGCACGTCCTCGAGCACCTCGGCCCGCCCACCGAGAAGTGGTGGCGGGACCTGGGGCAGGTCACGCTCACCCCCGAGCTGGTCGAGACGCTCGTCGCCGGGGTCGACGCCGAGCTCGCCGGCACCGATCCGACCGAGCTGGCGGCCCGGCGGGACGCCGTCCTGCACACCCTGCTCGCCGCCAAGGAGCGCACCGAGCTGCCGTGACGGGGGCCGGTCGGCACCTACCCGGCCGGTGGACGGGTGGCCAGACTGGCCGGATGACGACCGTCCGGGACGTGCAGCCGGTCCTCACCGGCTCGAAGGTCCGGCTGCGCCCGTGGACCGCGGACGACGCCGACGTGGTGTTCGCCGCCTGCCAGGACGCCGAGATCCAGCGGTGGACCACGGTGCCGTCGCCCTACACCCGCGCCGACGCGGTCGGCTACGTCACCACGTTCGCGCCCCGGGCGTGGGAGCAGGGCGACGCGGTGTTCGCCGTGGTCGACGCCGCGAGCGGCGAGCCGGTGGGCAGCATCGGCGCCCACGGGATCCCCGACGGGGTCGCGCACGTCGGCTACTGGGTCGCGGCCGCCGCGCGGGGCCGGGGGCTGGCCCGCGACGCCCTGCGCACCCTCGCGCGCTGGTGCCTGCGGGAGGCGGGCGTCGCGCGCGTCGAGCTGGTGGTGGATCCCGCCAACACGGGGTCGCTGCGGGTGGCCGAGGCGGCCGGGTTCACCGCGGAGGGCACGCTGCGGCAGCGTCTGGTCGTACGTGGCCGCCGGATCGACGTCGTCATGTACTCGCTGCTCCCCGGGGACGCCGCGGCACAGGACCTGTGACCGGCGTCCTCCCGGCACGGCGAGCAGCAGGTCCGGCAGCTCCCCTCGGAGGGCACCGGCCTCGTGTCGGCGGGTCGCGAAGGACGGTCCGCACCGCAGGGGCCCGGCGCGAACGGGTCGGGGAAGGTGCGCGAACGGCCCGGCTCCGGCCCGTCGCGGCAGCCGTCCACGCGGCGCTCAGGAGGGGGCGCGGACGCGCCGGGTNGGAAGGTGCGCGAACGGCCCGGCTCCGGCCCGTCGCGGCAGCCGTCCACGCGGCGCTCAGGAGGGGGCGCGGACGCGCCGGGTGCGGACCGCCTCGCCGCCGCCCGCCCACTCCAGGGCCGCCCGCGCCGCGGACCGCAGCTCCGCGGCGCGGCCGGCCCCGAGGGCCGCGGCCAGCTCCTCCTCCATCTCCGCGCGGATCCGCCGCGTGTCCTCGACGAGCGCCCCGCCCCGTGCCGCGAGCCGCACGAGCCGGACCCGCGCGTCCCGCGGGTCGGCGGTCCGCTCCAGGTAGCCGAGCCGCTCCAGCTCCGCGACCGCCTTCGAGGCCGCCTGCTGGGTGACGCCCATGCGCCCGGCGATCTCCCCGATCGGCCGCGGCCCCTCGACGACGTGCTGGAGGACGAAGCCGTGCGACTCACGGACCTCGGGGTGGCCGACGGCGTGCAGCCGGCGCAGCGCTTCGGCGTTCAACGCCAGGCCCGCCAGGTGCACCGCGGTCACGAGGTCGATCTCCATGAGCACAACCGTAGTTGTGCAACTGCGGTTGTGCATCTACCGTCTGCGTCATGTCGCCCTCCGCGCCCCTGCCCGCGTCCCCCTCCGAGCTGGCCGACTTCGTGGAGATCGCGCACCGCGTCGTGTGGTGCACGCTCGCGACCGTCGACGCCCGGGGGCGGCCCCGCTCGCGCCTCGTCCACCCCTTGTGGACGATCGAGGCCGACGGCGGTCTCGTCGGGCGGGTGACGAGCCGGTACTCCTCACCGAAGGCCCGGCACCTCGCCGCGCACCCCTACGCCTCCTGCTCGTACTGGGACCAGCGGCACGACGTCGCGGTCGCGGAGTGCCACGCGGCCTGGGATCCCGACCCGGCCCGCTCCTGGCACCTGTTCCGGGAGCCGGAGCCGCCCGTCGGGTTCGACCCGGCCGCGCTGTTCGCGGGTGGGCTCACCTCGCCGGACGCCGGGATCGTCGTGCTGCGGCCGTGGCGGCTGCGATGGGGACGGGCCGCGGACCTGGCGACGGGCGCCAGGCCCACCGTGCGGAGTCTCCGCGCCGCGGCGAGTGACAGGTGTCACCGCTGACGTAACGCGCGTAGCCCCTTTCCGGAGCGTCTCCCTGCGGGGAGCGGAAGGGCGGCGATGGCGACGAGCGAACGTCCGGAAGGACGGGACGAGGGCGCCCGAGCCGGCGATTCGCAGGCGCGGCGGGACTCGCGCCGCCGCACGGCCCAGGCCCGGCGCAGCCGCACCCGCGCCGCCCTGATCGTCGCGGCCCGCGAGGTGTTCGGCGCGCAGGGGTGGGCCGAGGCCCGGATGGAGGAGGTCGCCCGGGCCGCCGGCGTCAGCGCCGCGACGGCCTACAACCACTTCCCGAGCAAGTACGCCCTGATCGGCGCCGCGTTCGCCGTCGCGTGGCAGGAGGGGCTCGACGACGGCGCCGCCGCGCCGGGCGACGCGCCGGGCGTGCCCGGCCTCCAGGGTGCCCGGACCCGGGAGCTCGCCGCCCACCTGCGGCGGATCAGCCACATCGCCCGCCGCCACCAGCCGCTCACCGCGGCCTTCGCCGGTGCGGTGCAGGAGTACACCGCCCGCGTGCAGCGCCGACCGTCGGCGAGGGACTTCGACGACCCGCGGCTCAGCACGCCCGTGCCCGACCGGATCGCGGTCCTGCTGGACGCCGCCCAGCGCGAGGGCGAGCTCGGCCGCCAGCGGGACCCGGCGGACCTGGCCGAGCAGCTGACCTTCCTGCTGTTCCTGCGCTGCTCCACCCACCCCGAGGAGGACGCGGCCGCCACCGCCGAGATGCTCCTCGCCATCGCCGTCGGCGTGCTGCCCGCCGGCCCGGGCTGACCGGCGGGACCCACGAGGAGCTCCGCCGAGCCGCCCTCAGGCCGGGGACAGCCGCAGGGGCAGGGACGCCCAGGCGCGGAGGGTGTTGTTGTGGTGGCGGCGGGTCGGGCCCGCGGGCTCGAGCGTCTCCACCCGCCGCGCCAGCGCGGTGAGCAGCGCCTCGGCCTCGAGCCGGGCGACGTGCTGGCCGACGCACTGGTGGATGCCCATCCCGAACCCGACGTGCCCGGAGGGGTCGCGGGCCAGGTCGAAGGCGTCGGCCTCGGGGCCCCAGCGGGCCGGGTCGCGGTTGGCGGCGCCGAGGAACAGGAGGATCTTGTGCCCGTCGGGCACCACGTGCCCGCCGATCGCGACGTCCCGGGTCGCGGTGCGGAAGAAGGTCTGCACCGGCGACTCCCAGCGCACCGCCTCGTCGAAGGCGACGCGGGCCAGGCCCGGGTCCTCGCGGAGCCGCCGCCACTGGTCCGGGTGGGTGGCGAAGGCGTGGAGCACCGCGGACAGGCCGTGCACGGTGGTGTCCACCCCGGCGGTGAGCAGGGACCGGACGACCAGCGGCGCCTGCTCGGGGGTGATGTCCCCGCGGTCGGAGGCGGCCCAGACGTCGGCACCGAACCCCTCCGGGGCGAGCGTCTCGCGGGCGCACTGCGCGGCGACCCAGGCGGACAGCTCCCCGACCCGCGGCGCCCCCTTCGCCACCAGGTCGTTGGCCGGGCCGAAGGCGTTGAAGGCGTGGTCGCCGTAGGGAAGCAGGTTCTCCCGGCCCTCCTGCGGGATCCCGACGGCGTCGGGGAAGACCCGCAGCGGGAAGGCCTCGGTCAGGTGCGGGACGGCGTCGAGCTCCGGCCCGTGCGTGGCGAGGACCTCGTCGACGAGCCGCTCGGCGTCGGCGGCCCAGCCCTCCCGCAGCTTCCGCAGAGCCCGTGGGCCGAGGATCTTCTGCAGCACCCGGCGGGGGGCGTCGTGCCGCGGCGGGTCCGCCTCGAGCAGCAACGACGGCGGCCGCCACGGCTTCTCGTGCCGGAAGTTCGACAGCCCGACGCCCGCGGCCGAGCCGAAGCCCTGCCAGTCGACGAGGGCGGCGTGCACCTGCTCGTAGCGGGCGAAGGCGAAGACGTCGTGGCGGGTGAGGTACACGACCGGCCCGGCCTCGCGCAGCGCGGCGTGCAGGGGCAGCGGATCCTCCAGGACGTCGTGCCCGAACGGGTCGACGTCGCTCGTCGGAAGGTCGTGGACGGGCTCGGCGGCGAGCGTCACGGCGGGCTCCAGGTGGTGGATGGCGGATCAGAGGTCCAGGACGAGGCGGTCGCCGAGGGACCGGGACACGCAGGGGAACAGACAGTCGCCGCCGGCGCGCTCGTCGTCGTCGAGGATCGAGTCGCGGTGGTCGGGCTCCCCGGCGAGCACCCCGGTCTCGCAGGTCCCGCAGGTGCCGCGGCGGCAGGAGGACAGCACCTCCACCCCCGCCTCGGCGATCGCGGCCAGCAGGGAGCGGTCCGGCGGGACGGTCACGGTGCGGCCGGTGCGGGCGAGCTCGACCTCGAAGGGGGTGTCCCGGGCGGGCGCGCCGAGCTCGCGGGCGACGAACCGCTCGGTGCGGACGGCGTGCCGGGGCCACTCGGCGGTGGCGCCCGCCAGCGCGGCGAGCATCGGTGCGGGGCCGCAGGCGTAGACCCGGGTGCCGGGGTCGGGCGCGCCGAGGAAGCCGGCGAGGTCGAGCAGGCCGTGCTCGTCCTGGGGCACGATCCGGACCCGCCCGCCGTCGGTCCCGCCGTCGATCCCGGCGAGTTCGTCCACGAACGCCATCGACGCCCGCGTCCGGCCGCCGTAGAGCAGTTCCCAGTCCGCGCCGAGCAGCGCGGCCTGCCGGATCATCGGCAGCAGCGGGGTGATCCCGATGCCGCCGGCGACGAACCGGTAGCGGCCGGCCGGCACGAGCGGGAAGTTGTTGCGCGGGCCGCCGAGGCCGACGACGTCGCCCACGGCCAGGTGGTCGTGCACGTAGGCGGAGCCGCCGCGCCCGGCGGGCTCGCGGAGCACGCCGATCCGGTAGCGGTGGGCGTCCCACCGGTCGCCGCACAGCGAGTACTGGCGGGTGGTCCCGTTCGGCAGGACCAGGTCGACGTGGGCGCCGGGGGCCCAGTCGGGCAGGCGCCCGCCGCCGGCGGCCTCGAGCTCCAGGGACACCACGCCGTCGGCCTCCACCCGCTTGGCGGCGACGCGGACCGTCGCCGCCGTCCCCACGGCGGGGACGGGTTCCGCGGGGCGCGGTGCGGCGGACAGGGGATCGGCGGTGATCACGGGTCGGTCCTCCCGGCGGTGGGTTCGGGCGCGCCGGCTCGGGGCGAGCACGGTGGACAGAGGATGCGGACCGGCGCCGACCGGGCAGAAGGCCGTTCTCAATGAATGAGAGGCAAGTCGCGGATCCCCGCTCGAGGGCCGACTCAGGAGGTCGGCGCGAGGGCCCGGCCGATCCCGCGGGCGGCCGCCTGGAGGACCGGGACGACGGTGAACGCCTGGCCGTCGTTCGGGACGATCGCCGAGAGCGCGGCGACGACCTCGCCGCGGGCGTCGCGCACCGGCACGGCGGTCCCGGTCGCGTCCGGGTGGATGTGCCCGGGGGTGATCACGTGCCCGTCGCGGCGGATCCCGGCCAGCACCGCCCGCAGCCGCGCCGCGTCCGTGATCGTCCCGGCGGTGAAGCGCTCCCGCGGCCGGGCGAGCACCCGCTCCTGCAGCTCGCGCGGCCCGAACGCGGTGAGCACCAACCCGGACGACGACGCGTGCAGCGGCAGCCGGCCGGCGATCCGGGTGTAGTTGATCACCGCGCCCGGGGCCGACAGCCGCTCCAGGAACAGCACCTCGTCCCCGTCGAGGACACCGAGCTGCACGTGGTGCCCGACGACGGCGTGCAGGTCCTCCAGGAACGGCATGGCGGCCTCGCGCAGCGACAGGGTGGGGGAGGCCCGCTGGGCGAGCTCCCACATCCGCACCCCGATCCGGACCCGGCCGTCGTCCCGCCGCGCGAGCAGGCCGTGCCCGACGAGCTCGGCGACCAGCCGGGAGGCGGTGGCGACGTGCAGGCCGGTGCGCCGGGCGATCTCGGTGACGGTGAGGTCCGGCTGCGCCGCACTGAACACCTCGAAGATCCGCACCGCGCGGGAGAGCACGGACTCCCCGGTGGCCACCCGTGGCATGCCGCCCAGCCTGTCACCCCTCCCGGCTCACGCCCTCCGGCCGTGCAGGCCCGCGCCACGCGCGATCCGGTGCACGGTCCAGCCGAGCGCGGCGAGGCTGACGATCGCCACGATCGCCGTGCCGATCAGCGAGGACTGGCTGTCCCACAGCGTGTGCAGCGCGACGGCCAGCACGAACGCCCCGACGAACCGGCCGATCGCGCGGCCGGTCCACCCCGCCTGGGCGGCGGCGAACAGGGCGGCGGCGGCGATCCCGGTCCAGGCCATGTGCCCGGCGGGGCTCATGATCCCGCGCAGCAGCAGGACGTCGACCGTCGCGATCAGGCTGCCCTTGGACTCGAGGAGGGTGACGAACGCGTAGCCCATCGTCTCCAGGGCGGCGAAGCCCGCGCCCGCCGCGACGCCGACGAGCAACCCGTCGGAGGCGGTGCGGTAGCGGCGGAAGAAGATCAGCACCGCGAGGGGGATCAGCAGCTTGCTGGTCTCCTCGATCAGCCCGACCGCGACCATCGGCAGGAAGCCGAGGTCGCGCTGGGCGTCGTACTCCAGCGTTCCGGCGACGACCGTGCCGATCACCCCGCCCAGGAAGGCCGCCGTGGCGACCACCGGCGCCGCGACGTCGTAGGGCAGCCGGCGGCCGTAGACGAAGCTGAGGAACGCCGCCGGCACGATCGCCGCGCCGAGCAGGATCGACGAGGGCACGAAGTTCGGGTTGCCGGTGGCGACCATCGTCCGTTCCACCGCCAGGAACAGCGCGGCGCCGACGACGAGCACGCCGATCCAGGCGTGCCGGCGGGCGAAGGAGGGCGGCGTGGGGCTCACGCTCGCCGGGTCGTCGGTTCTGAGGGACATCGGGTTCTCCTCACGGGGTGTGCCGGGCGATCTCGGGTCCTGCGGGGCAAGGGTGGCGTGACCCTCGCCAATCCGTCTCCAACGCGCCGCGTCAGGCCGGGACGTGCTCCTCGAGCCGGTCGAGGATCCGCTCGCCGCGCAGGCCGCCGGCGGCGGGCTCGCAGTGCCCGTCGGCACCCTCCGCCGCGGTGAACGGCATGAGGGTGACCTCGCAGGTCAGCGCCTGGGCCAGGCGCGCGGGCTGGCCGGGCCAGAACTGCTCGTGCTCGGGGTCGGTGACGAGCAGCGGGCAGGTGATCGCGGCCAGCTGATCGTCCGTGAGCACGTAGGCGCGGGCGGCGGTGAAGAAGTCGAAGGGCGAGGTCACGCCGTAGGGCCGCATCCGCCACCGCAGCGTCCGGCGCAGCCGCGGCGAGAGCTCGAGCGCCCACCCCATCTCCCGGTCGAACTTCTCCCGCTCGCCCGCGTCGAGGAGCTTCACCATCGAGTGCGACAACCGGTCGAGCATGGTGGTGGAGACGTCGACGACGCCCGGGTCGGCGAACTGGAAGTCGGGGTCCTTGGAGAAGGCGTGCACGGCGGCTCCTCGAGCGGCTGGTGTCCGGTGTGGTGCTCGGTGCCCTGTCCCTGCCGCTACACGGCTGCGGCAGGACCGAGTGTGCCCTCACGTTCGCGTCCGCGTCTGCAAGTGTGCTCCACCGTGCGGACGGCACGGCTGGAGCGGAGTTGGAGCGGTCCGCGCGAGGGTGGGCCCCACACCGACACCGTGGAGGACACCGTGACCGTCTACATCGAGGACCTGGTCGCCGCGCTGGAGGCCGCGGGGGACCGGCCCGTGCTGCGCCGCGACGACGTCGACACGACCGCTGCGGGTCTGCTCGCCGCCGTCCGCCGCGCCGCCCGCGCGCTCGCCGGGCTCGGCGTCGGCCGCGGCGACCTCGTCGCGCTGCTCGCGCCGAACCGGCCGGAGGCCCTGGCCGTGCGGTACGGCGCGCACCTGATCGGTGCCGGCGCGGTGTACCTGTCGGTGCCGCCCGACCCCGAGCGCCGCGCGCAGATGATCACGCAGTTCGACCCGCGGCTCGTGGTGGTGTTCCCCGGGACGGCGGCGCTGCTGCCGCCCGGCGTCACCGCCCTGGTCGCGGCCTTCGGCCCGGTCCCCGGCGTCGACCTGCGGCTCGACGAGCTCGCGGCGGCCGAGGACGCCGGCCCGCTGCCGTGCCGGGCGCGCCCCGGGGACCTGGCCGTGGTGATCTCCTCCGGCGGCACGACCGGCGTCCCGAAGGGGAGCCGGCGCGACTTCGCCCTCTACAGCGCCATGACCGCCGTCGCGCCGGCCCCGGAGCGGCGCCAGCTCGCCAACGGCAAGCTCGCCTACCTCACCCAGATCCTCGTCGACCAGACCCTGCTCGGCGGCGGCACCGTGGTGCTGCAGGACCACTACGAGCCGCTCGCCACCCTGGCGGCGGTCGAGAAGGAGCGGATCACGCACCTGTTCCTGGTCGAGCCGCAGCTGTTCGACCTGATGGACCGCCCCGAGGTCGCCGACCACGAGCTGAGCTCGCTGCGGGCGCTGACCCACATCGGGGCGATGGCCGCGCCCGTCCTGCGGGAGCGGGCCCACGACCGGCTGGGTCCGGTGATCATGCACACCTACGGCGCCAGCGAGATCGGGATCGTCAGCGCGCTGCTGCCCGCCGAGCACGACCGCCCGTCGCGCTTCCGCTGCGCCGGCCGGATCTTCCCGGGCGTCGACGTCCGGTTCCGCGGCGCGGACGGCGCGCTCGACCCGCGGGCCGGGGCGATCGAGGTGCGGTCGCCGGCGATGGCCCAGGGCTACCGGCACCGCCCCGCGGAGGAGGCCGAGCACTTCGTCGACGGCTGGTACCGGACCGGCGACCTCGGCGAGCTGGACACGGAGGGGATGCTGCGGGTGCTCGGCCGCGAGGCCGACATCGGCCGGCCGGGCGCGGTCCCCACGGTGGACCTGCAGGACACGCTGTGCCGGCTGCCGTCGGTGCGCTACGCGGTGCTGGTGGCCGACCTCGAACAGGACGTGCGGGTCGCGGCGGTGGAGCCCTGGCCGGGCCGGACCGTCGACCCCGAGGAGTGCCGTGCCGCGGTGGCCGCCGGGCACGGGGCGGAGGTGGCGGCGTCGCTGCGGGTGCTGCCGGTCGAGCGCGTCCCGCTCACCGAGCAGGGCAAGCCGGACCGGCCGGCCATCCGGGCCGCGGCGCTCACCGGCTGCGTCTGACCGGCGGACCGAGCGGCCTGCGTGGTCAGGCGCGACGGGCGCGCACGACGCCCGCCCCGGTGACCACCACGGCCAGCGCGAGGGCGAGCAGGACCGGGACCACGAGCGCGCCCGGCCCTGCCCCGCGTTCGAGGGCGTGGACCGTCGTCCCGACCGGTGGGAGCCACGGCTGCACCGCCGTCGCGATCACCACGACCGCGCCGACGAGCAGGGACCTCCCGATGCGGCGGATCCACGGTCGCGCGCACAGCAGCCCGACGGCCGTGCCGGTCGCCCCGGCCGCCAGGTGCGCCAGCAGGCCGGTGACGACGACCGCGGGCGAGGCGGTGTAGGGCGTCGCCACCAGCGGCCACCCCACGCCGAGCACCGCGAGCGCGAGATCGCCGACCAGCGCGACCAGCAGGATCCCGGCCGCGACGGGTGCGGGGCCGCCGGCCGCGGCGACGGTGACGCTGCGCTGCACGGGGTCCTCGGTGTGCGCGAGCGTGAGCGCGAGCCAGGCCGCGACCGGGTAGAGCGTGAGCACCGAGGCGCCCCACGGCTCGGGCAGCCGGCCGGGATCTCCGCCGAAGAGCACAGCGAGCACCGCCACCTGCAGCACGACCGGGAGCAGCACGCGCTGCGAGCGCAGGGCGTCGGCCAGCAGGTAGCGGGCCACGGCGACCGCGGTCACGCGGGCCCCACCGACTCGACCGAGCAGCCCAGCCGCAGCGCGCTCAGCAGCACCGGATCGGACTCGGTCGGCGCGGCGCGCAGGTGCAGCCGCCCGTTCTCCACCCGGCCGGCCACGCCGAGCCGCCGCCGGACCTGCTCCGGATCGGGGCAGCGCAGCACGATCGCGACCGCCGACGCCGTCGGCGGGGGAGCGGGCGCCTCCGCCACCCGCCCCTCGGCCAGCCGCAGGTGCCGGGCGCCGGGAAGGCCCGCCGCCCGTCCGGTGTGGTCGGTGACCAGGACCGTCGCCCTGGTGGCCGCGTCCCGAAGCAGGGCGGCGAGGGTGTCGGCGGCCGCGACGTCGAGGCCCGCCCACGGCTCGTCGAGCACGATCAGGCCCGCCCCGGCGCCGAGCGCCTGCGCCAGCCCGACCTTCTGGGTGTTGCCCTTGGACAGCGTGGCCATCGGCTCCCGGCGCGGGCCGGTGAACCCCAGCCGGTCGAGCAGGCCGGGCTCGGGACGGGTGCCCCGGATCCGCGCGAGGTGGCGGAGGTAGGCGTCGGCGGGCAGGCGCAGCTGGGCGGGGAAGCGGTCCGGCAGGTACCCGACGACCGGCGGCCGGCCGGTCACCCGGCCCGCGGAGGGCACGGCGCACCCCGCCACGATCCGCAGCAGGGTGGACTTGCCCGACCCGTTGCCGCCCGCCAGCACCACCGGCGCCCCCGGCCCGAGGGCGAGGTCGACCCCGGCCAGGACCGGCGCACCGCGCCGGTACCGCTTGTGGACCCCCTCCACCCGCACCACGGGCGACAGGTTTCCACGTGCGCCGGGACGGTCAGGCGGCGGTCCGGCCGAAGTCCTTCCCGACGGTCTCGGCCCGCTCGTGTGCCTGCGCCCGCACCTGTGCGGCGAGGGGGCGGAGCTCGGCCATCGCGGGCTGCACGTCGGCGAGGGTCAGCTCGGCCTCGATGAGGGTGACGTCGGCCCCCCACACGTCGGCCAGGATCCGCACGATCCAGCCCGTGGCGTGGTCCCAGCCCTCGCGGGGCGTGCCCGCGCCGTAGCCGCCGCCGCGGGCGACCACGAGGGCGACCGGCCGGCCGGCGAGCGGCGAGGTGCCGGGGGCGAAACGCGGGTCGGTGATGAGCAGGTCGATCCAGGCCTTGAGGTGCTGGGACACGCCGAAGTTGTAGAGCGGGGTGGCGAGGACGAGGGCGTCGGCGCCGAGCACCTCGTCGGCGAGCCGGGCGGCGAGGCCGAGCGCGGCCCGCTGCGCGTCGGTGCGCTGGTCCTCGGGCGTGAAGCCGGCGAGCGCGGCCGTCGGCCAGGCGTCGGCGGGGAGCGGGTCGGCGACGAGGTCGCGGCGCACGACCGCACCGCCCGGGTGCTGGTCGAGGTAGGCGCGCTCGAGGGTGTCGGCGACCTCGCGGCTCACCGAGCCCTCGGTGCGGATGCTGCTGTCGAGGCGGAACAGGGTCACGGGGTCCTCCAGTGAAGTGCGGTCCGGAAGATGTTCTGCCTTGCAGACTATCTTGTCAACAGAGCGCCCGCGGCCGGTAGGCTCGTGGTCGTGACCACCCCGCAGCGCGTCGACGCCGACCTCGGCTGGGCGTTGGGCCGGGTGACGCGCGCGCACCTGCGCACGGCGCAGGAGGTGGTGTCGGGCCTGCCCGGTGGCCCGCGGGGCTACCAGGTACTGGCCGCCGCGAACGACGGCGAGGTCAGCACCCAGCTCGCGATCGCCCGCATGCTGGGCGTGGACCGGACGGTGATGACCTATCTGCTCGACGAGCTGGAGGGCGCCGGACTCGTCGAGCGCCGGCCGGACCCGGCCGACCGCCGCGCCCGGCGGATCGTCCTCACGGCCGCCGGCCGCGAGCGGCTCTGCGACCTCGACCGCAGGCTCCGTGAGGCCGAGGAGCGGCTCCTCGCCCCGCTCGAGCCCACCGAGCGCGACACACTGCGGGAGCTCCTGCGCCGGCTCGCCACGGGCGCCGGGCAGGACGGTGCCTCCGCCTGCCAGGTCGCCGAGGAGATCGCGGCGACCGACGGCTGCTGAGGGCGTCCGCTCTACCGGAGGGGGATCTCCAGGTCGCGCTCGGCCTCGGTGCGCGGGCCGAAGATCCGCCGCTCGGACTCCGCGATCACGAGGTCGTTGATGCTCGCCTCGCGCCGGACCATCAGCCCGTGCTCGTCGAACTCCCAGTTCTCGTTGCCGTAGCTGCGGTACCAGGTGCCGGCGGTGTCGTGGCACTCGTACTGGAAGCGCACGGCGATGCGGTTGCCGGCGAAGGTCCACAGCGACTTGCGCAGCGCGTAGTCGAGCTCGCGCTCCCACTTCTCGGTGAGGAAGGCGACGATCTCGGCGCGGCCGCGGAGGAAGCGGTCCCGGTTGCGCCACACCGAGTCCTCGCTGTAGGCCAGCGACACCTTCTCCGGGTCCCGGGTGTTCCAGGCGTCCTCGGCGGCCTGGACCTTCTTCCGCGCGGTCTCGAGGGTGAACGGGGGCAGGGGCGGGCGGTCGGCCACGGCAGCTCCTGACGTCCTCGGGCCGGGAACGGTCTTCCCCACGCTACCGCCAGGGCCGCGCCCCTTCCCCGAAGGTCATTCCACTCCGTACTCTCCGGCACGGGTCGGGAACGCCAGGGAGGCACCATGGCCGCTGCTCGGCCTCCGCGCCGTGGGCTGCCCCGGCACGGCGGCGCCGGACCCGGCCCGCGGCGCCGGCGATGAGCGGCTCACGGGACGGCCGGGTCCTGACGATCTCGCTGTGGGCCTCGGCCGGGTTCGCGGTACTGGCGCTGGTGTGGGGCGCGCTGACCGGCTCGCGTCTGATCGTCTTCGACGGCCTCTACTCCTTCGCCAGCGTCGGGCTCACCCTGCTCGCGGTCCTGGCCCTGCGGACCGCGCGCCGCGGCCCGGACGAGCGGTACCCGTGGGGGCGCGAGGCGTGGGAGCCGCTCGCGGTCGTCCTCAAGGCGGCGGCCATGGCGGGGCTGTGCGTGTACGCGCTGGTCGGTGCCGTGCTCGAGCTGATCGCCGGACCCTCCGCGATCGCCGTGCGCGCGGCGGTGCTGTACGGCGTGGTGTCGACCCTCGGCGGGGTCGTGGTCACCGTGCTGCTGCGCCGCCTGTCCGCGCGCGGCGCCGACCTGGCGCGGGCGGAGGCGGCCGAGTGGGCGGGGGACACGCTGCTCAGCGTGGGGGTGCTGGTCGGGTTCGCCGTCGCCTGGGCGCTGGAGGCGACCGGCCGGGGCGACGCGGCCCGCTACGTCGACCCGGCGATGGTCGTGCTCGCCTCGGCGGCGTTCCTGCCGGTCCCGGTGCGGCTGATCCTGCGCAGCGGCCGCGAGATCCTCGCGATGGCGCCCTCGACGGAGGTGCTCGACCGCATCCGGGCGGAGGTCCGCGCGGTGGAGGCCGCCCACGGCTTCGCCGAGTCCTTCGTGCGGGCCGGGAAGGTCGGCGGGCGGCTCGACCTGGAGATCGACTTCGTGGTGGACGCCGCGTCGACGGCCCGCACGGTCGAGGACCTCGACGGCGTGCGGGCCGAGCTGGACCGCCGGCTGCGCGACCTCGACCCGCCGCCGTCGATGTCCGTGGGGTTCACCGCCGACCGCGGCTGGGTCGGTTGACCCGGGTCAGCCCTGGGCGCCCGTCGGGTCCATCCACACGACCTCCCAGTGGTGGCCGTCCGGGTCGAGGAACGAGCGGCCGTACATGAACCCGTGGTCCTGCGGGTCCTGGGCCTTCGCGCCGCCGTGCGCGAGCGCGGCGTCGGCGATCCGGTCGACCTCCTCGCGGCTGTCCACGCCGAGGGCCAGGATCGCCTCGGTCGCGCTGCCGTCGGCGATGGGCTTGACCGTGAACTCGCCGAAGTGCGAGTGGGACAGCAGCATCGCGGAGATCCCGGGCCCGATCTCGAGCGCGAGCGAGTGCTCGCCGGAGAAGTCGGCGTTGAACGTGTAGCCCAGCGCGCTCCAGAAGGCGCGGGTGGTGTCGAGGTCGCTGGTCGGCAGGTTGACGAAGATCTGCGTGGTGGCCATCGGGGTGCCTCCTCGGGCGTCGTGGTGTCGCAGGGGAGACCGGGGACCGGGCGCGGGCTCATCGGCGTCCCCGTCGTCCGATCCGGTGAACCGGATCACGGTGCGCAGCCGGGGAACGACGAGGGCGGGCCCGACGCGTGCCGGACCCGCCCCCGAGGTCGAGCGTCAGGCGACCGGTGCCGGCTGGGCGGCGTCGCGGCGCAGGCCGTGCCGCGCGGCGTCCCGGTCGGGACGCACCACGAGCATCGCGGTGAGCCCGCCCAGCACCATCAGCACGCCCGCGATGTCGAAGGCGCGCGAGTACCCGGCGACGGGGGTGGGCGCCGCGTCGACGAGCACGCCGGTGAGCAGCGGGGACACGACGCTCGCCACGGACACGATGGCGTACCAGATGCCCAGCGTGGCCCCGCGCTGGCGGACCGGCGTCACGTCGGCGACGGCGGCCTGCGAGAGCGGGGTCTGCGAGTTGCCGATCCCGAACGCCAGCGCGACGAACGGCAGCAGCAGGATCGGCGCGTCGACCCGGGTGATCAGCAGCATGCTGATCCCGGCGACGAGGGCGAACGCCCCGCCGAGCACGCCCTGGGCCAGGTGGCGGGACAGCCCGCGGCGCAGCAGGCGCTGCGACAGCCAGCCGCCGAGCAGCATGAACACGATCGAGATGTAGGCGGGGACGGTCACGACGAAGCCGAGCGCGGTGCCGCTGAAGCCGGCCTGGCCCAGGTACAGCGGCAGGAACGCGATGGCCAGCGCGAGGCCCCAGTAGACCGTGAAGCCGGAGAACATCGTGCCCAGCCAGGTGCCCGAGGTGAGGAGCCGACGGTAGGACACCCGCGGCTCGTCGACCACGGCCGGCCTGACCGGGGCGGACTTCTGCGCGGTGGTCGCGAACGGTCCGTCGCCGCCGACGACCATCCAGGCGATCGCCCAGAGGAGGCCGATGCCGCCGAGGATGCCGAAGGCCGAGCGCCAGCCCCACTCCGCGATGGCCGCGTTGAGCAGCGGGGCACCGATGATCACGCCGAGGCCGGACCCGACGGTCAGCAGGGCCGCGGTGAAGCCGCGCTTGCGCTCCTCGACCCAGCTGAAGGCGACGTGCATGCCGAGCGGGATGCCGGGGCCCTCGCCCGCGCCGAGCAGCACGCGGGTGAGCAGCAGGACCGCGAAGCCCGCGGCGGGCACGAGGATCGGCAGCTGCGCGGCGGACCAGATCACCGCGAGCGCCACCAGCATCCACTTGGCGGAGAAGCGGTTGCCGAGGAAGCCGAACACCACGGCGGAGACGCTGAACAGCAGGTAGAACGAACTGGCGATGGTGCCGTACTCGGTGGCGCTGAGCCCGAGCTCCTTCATCATCGGGGCCGCGGCGAGCCCGATGATCGACTTGTCGGCGAAGTTGATCGCCACGAACAGCATGAGGAGGGCGACCACCCAGCGGGTGCGGGTCTGCGGGGTCAAGTGGTCTCCTGACGTCGTCGTCGAGGTGACAGGGGGCACAGTGTCGCGGGGACCTTAACGTACGTTCGGCAAGCTTTGTCCAGCTTTCGTGCGGCTCGAGCGGGCCGTCCGGGACGCCCGTTCGGCGTCACCCGCCGGCCCCCTCCGTGATCCTTCGCCCGGTGTCCCGGCCGACGCTGCCGATCGGCCCTATCCGGGCAGGTCCGGACCGCAGTACGGTTGCCGCCCATCGAACCGGCACCGGCCTGCCGAGGGGGAGCGATGACCGCTGTCGCACCGCGCCCGATCGAGACGCGGCCCTATCCCGCCCGCCGCACGGGCAAGGGCTCGACGTTCCTCAAGATGCTCAGGACGACGGACCCCAAGGACATCGCGATCCTGTACCTGGTCACGTCCTTCGGGTTCTTCATGGCGGGCGGGGCGATGGCGCTGCTGATCCGCGCCGAGCTGGCGCGCCCGGGACAGCAGTTCCTGTCGAGCGAGCAGTACAACCAGCTGTTCACCATGCACGGCACGATCATGCTGCTGCTCTACGCGACGCCGATCCTGTTCGGGTTCGCGAACTACATCGTGCCGCTGCAGATCGGCGCCCCGGACGTCGCGTTCCCGCGGCTCAACGCCTTCTCCTACTGGCTGTTCCTGTTCGGCGGGCTGATCGTGCTGTCCGGCTTCCTCACCCCGGGCGGCGCGGCGGACTTCGGCTGGTTCGCCTACACGCCGTTGTCGAACGCCATCCACTCCCCGGGGGCCGGGGGGGACCTGTGGATCGCGGGCCTGATCGTGGCCGGGCTCGGGACGATCCTGGGCGGCGTCAACTTCATCACCACGATCGTCTGCCTGCGGGCGCCCGGCATGACGATGTTCCGGATGCCGATCTTCACGTGGAACATCTTCGTGACGGCGCTGCTCGTGCTGATCGCCTTCCCGATCCTCACCTCGGCCCTGTTCGGGCTGCTGATGGACCGCCACCTCGGCGCGCACGTGTTCGACCCGGCCAACGGCGGGGCCATCCTGTGGCAGCACCTGTTCTGGTTCTTCGGCCACCCCGAGGTCTACATCGTCGCGCTGCCCTTCTTCGGCATCATCACCGAGATCATCCCGGTGTTCAGCCGCAAGCCGATGTTCGGCTACAAGACACTGGTCTTCGCGACGATCGCCATCGGCTTCCTCTCGGCCGCGGTGTGGGCGCACCACATGTACGCCACCGGCGCCGTGCTGCTCGCCTTCTTCTCGCTGACCACGTTCCTGATCGCGATCCCGACGGGCATCAAGTTCGTCAACTGGATCGGCACGATGTGGAAGGGCAAGCTGACCTTCGAGACGCCGATGTTGTTCGCCGTCGGTTTCCTCGTGACGTTCCTGTTCGGCGGCCTCACCGGCGTGCTGCTGGCCTCCCCGCCGATCGACTTCAACGTGTCCGACACGTACTTCGTGGTGGCGCACTTCCACTACGTGCTGTTCGGGACGATCGTGTTCGCGACGTACGGCGGCATCTACTTCTGGTTCCCGAAGATGACCGGCCGGATGCTCGACGAGCGGCTGGGCAAGCTGCACTTCTGGCTCACGTTCCTCGGCTTCCACACCACCTTCCTGGTGCAGCACTGGCTGGGCAACGAGGGCATGCCGCGCCGCTACGTCGACTACCTGCCGACGGACGGGTTCACCGCGCTCAACATGGTGTCCTCGATCGGCGCGTTCCTCCTCGGGCTGTCGGTCCTGCCGTTCGTCTACAACGTGTTCCGCAGCTACCGCTACGGCCGCGTCGTGACCGTCGACGACCCGTGGGGGTTCGGGAACTCGCTGGAGTGGGCGACCTCCTGCCCGCCGCCGCGGCACAACTTCACCGAGCTGCCCCGCATCCGCTCCGAGCGTCCGGCCTTCGAGCTGCACTACCCGCACCTGGTGGAGCGGGCGCGGGCCGAGGCGCACGTCGGTGGGCACGCGGCGCCCTCGGAGCACGCCGCGCAGAGCGTGGGGCACGAACAGCAGCCGGACGAGGACCCGCGCTCGCGCTGAGCCGGGAGAACCCGAACGGCCCGCATCCCGGGCCGACGGACAGGAGGAGTCGGGGAGGCGACCGATGACTCTCGACGACCGGGGCGTCCGCCCGCTGACCGCGCGCGAGCGGCGTATCCTGGCCCGCCTCGAGCGGAGCCTGACGGGCGACGGCCCGGTGCTGAGCGACCCGTGCACGGACGAGCGCCGCACCGACGAGCGCCGAGCCGACGACCGCCGCACCGACGAGCGCGCGGGTCGTCGCTCCGACGCCGCCCGCACCGGCGACGTCCACCCCGGCGCCCGGCGCGCCGGCGGCCCGGGCACCGATCCCGGCCTCGATCCCGGCCTCGATCCCGGCCTCGACGCCGGGGTCGACGCCGGGGCGCTGCACCGCGCGGACGGGGTGGCCGGGGTGATCGGCCTGCTGATCCTCTGCGGGATGACCGCCGTGGCCGCGGTGGCCGGCGGCCCGGTCCTCGGCGTCGCCGTCGGCGGCGCCTTCCTCGCCATGGTCGTCGCCCTCGTCCTGGTGGTCCGCCGTCCGAGGTGACGCGGGCGGTCAGCCCGAGGCGCGCACGACGGCGTCGACGACCGCCGGTCCGTACCCGAGCTCCGGGTCGTTGTGGCGCGCCCCCGGCACCTCGACGGGCGTGCTCCGGGCGGCCGCGGCGACCGCGCGGCTCTGCTCCACGGGCACGATCTCGTCCTCGCCGCCCGCCACCACGGTGACCGGGACGGGCACCGCGCCGACCGTCGCGACGACCGGGAAGCGGTCGCGGAGCAGGGCCCGGACCGGCAGGAAGGGGTACAGCCGCGTGGCCACGTCGGCGAGCTCGGTGAAGGGGCTGCGCAGGACCACGGCCCGGACCGGCCGCTCCCGGGCCAGGCGGGTCGCGACCGCCCCGCCGATGCTCTCGCCGAACACGACGAGCCGCCGCGGATCGAGATCCCGGTCCACCGTGAGGGCGCGGTGCGCGGCCCGTGCGTCCGTCGCCAGCCCCTCCTCGCTCGGTGAGCCCGGGTTGCCGCCGTAGCCGCGGTAGTCGAGCAGGACCACGTCCAGCCCCTCGGCGGCCAGCGCCCGGGCCAGCGGCACCCGGTCGGCCCGGCTGCCGGCGTTGCCGGGGAGGACCAGCACCGTGACCCCGCGCGCCGGCCCGGTGGCGGGGGCGTGCCAGGCGTCGAGGACGAGCCCGTCGTCCGTCCGCACCGCGAGCCGTGTCCCGCCGGCCAGCACCTGCTCGGGCGCGACGGCCGGCGCTGCCCCCGGCAGGAACACCAGCCGCCGCTGGACGGCCCAGAGCAGCCCCACCACCACCGCGACGACCACGACCGCGCCGATCACGAGCCGTAGCGCCGTGCCCATGCGGCTCATCGTGCCAGTGGTCCGGAACGGCCGACCGGCTGAGGCGCAACCGCACTTGCGTTGAAGCACCCACCGGAGTGATGTAGACCACACGATGGGGCGCGGAGGGGGTCGTCGGGATGGCACCGGAGGGTGCCGGTGTCATCCCGCGGCGCCCCCGGACGGGCGGGGGTGGCGGATGACGATCCTGCGCGGGGGCTCGCTCGCGGTCGAGGCGCCGCGGCCCGGGGTGTGCGTGGTCTACGTGACGGGCCTGCTCGACCGGGCCCTGGCGACGCGCCTGGCCCACGTGCTCGAGGAGCGCCTGCAGCCGGCCCTGCGGCACGTGCTGGTGGACCTCGCCGGGGTGGACCGGATGGAGCCCGGCAGCGTTCCCCTGCTGCGCACCGCGATCCGGGTCGCCGCGCGGCGACGGGTCAGCGTGCACCTCACCGGCGCCGGCGCGCTGGGGGCCCACCTCGGGGTGCGGGACCGGCAGGTCCTCGCCGAGTTCGCCGCGTTCCCCACGGTCCCGGCCGCGCTCGCGGTGCTGGCGGCGACACACCGGCCCGGTCACCCGCGCCATCCACCCGGGTCGCGCTGACCGGGCCGCGCTGACCGGGCCGCGCCGACCGGGCCCGTCACGGCACCCCGGCCGGCTCCGTGAGCACCGTCAGCATGCGGCGCAGCGGACGCCGGACGAGGCCACCCAGCGGCGAGTGGTCCGCGGCCGAGTGCGCGCGCAGCGCCTCCGCGGCGCGGGCCAGCGCGTCGCCGTCCGGGGTGCCGCGCAGACCGGCCGCGACCGCTTCCGCCAGCGGCAGCACGATCTCCCGGTTCCGTGCGGCCGAGGCGGCCCACCACTCCCGGGTGTCCGTGCGTCGGCCGAGCTCGACGACGTCGGCGACGTGCGCGCGCACCAGCGCCGTGATCTCCGGCGCGGCGGCGGCCGGCCCCTCCAGCGCGGCCAGCCCGGCGGTGTGGCGGCGGCGCCAGAGCGGGTGCAGGCGCACCGCGCGGCGGGCGGAGGCGAGCTGGTCGGGGAGCCGGCGGGCGGCGTCGTCGCGCCCGTGGGTCCGGTGCCGCAGCCGGGCGGCCAGGTCGTCGCGGGCCGGATCCGCCGGATCCCCCGGCAGGTCCGCGGCCAGGAGCAGGTCCTCGGCGGCCCCGTCGGCCACGTCGCGCAGCGCCGCGACGAAGGACCGCGCCGGGTTCGTCGGCAGGAGCAGCGGCGAGAGGACGACGGTGACGACGGCCCCGACCGCGGTCTCCCACAGCCGGGCCACGGCGTAGGACGCGGGATCGGCGTTCGCGAAGACGAGCAGGGCGGACACCGCGACCTGCACGTTCAGCGTGTCGCCGATGCGCAGCACCATCCCGATCGCGAGGGCCACCGCGAGGACCAGCGCGACGGTGAGGGCCGAGGGCCGCAGCCACGCCAGCACCCCGATGCCGACGGCGAGCCCGGCGACCACGCCGACGAGCCGGGCCAGCGACACGTTGAGGGCGGAGCCGGGGGCGTCCCGGACGGCCACGAGCGGGACGACCACCGCGTAGACCGGCGGCTGGGTCGCCCCGAGCCACACGCAGACCTGCCAGCTCACGGCGGCCGCGACCACGATCCGCACCACGGACGGGCCCTCACGCGGCAGGGCGGCCCGCACGGTGCTCCAGGGGTGGACGTCGCGCAGGGCCGGCACCGGCTGAGCAGACCAGGTGGGCGGAGCACGGTCACGCCCTCCGGTGGGTGGTTCACGCCGCGTCGCCGCGCCCGTCACCGTCCGTCGCACGTCCGGCCGGGTTCCGCGTCGACCCGCCGGGAGAGGGTGCGCGGGCGGATTCGGCTCCGCCGGACCGGTTCCGCCGACCGGCGCGCGGTGGGACCGTAGTGCGGGTCGGGGCGCTGGTGCGGCAGGGCCCCGACCACCCGCCGGACCCCGCGGACCCGCGCCGGGGTCCGGCCCGCCGGCGTTCGGGAAGGTGGTGGTCCCCGTGACCGATCCCTCGTTCAGCGACCTGCGCGACACCGACCCGGGTCACGCCGAGACGACCCTGGCGCCGCCCGGCGACGCCGGACCCTTCGTCCGGCGGCGGTCGGAGTCGCCCTTCGCCCTGTGCGTGCGGCGCACCGTGCGCGGGCCCCTCGACGCCGAGGTGGTCCGGTGCACGGACGACGTGCGGCTGCGGTTGGCGAGCGACCCGCGGCACGTCGTCGCCGTCCCGCTGCGCGGGATGCTGCACGTGCACTACCGCGGGACGGAGATCGACGTCATGGCCGGTGGCGCCGCCGTCCTGGTCCCCTCGGACGAGGCGACGGTGCTGGTCCCGGCGGACTCGGCCGTCGCCCTGGTCCGCGTGCCGGGCGACGTGCTGTGCGAGGACCTGGAGGCCCTCCTCGGCCGGACGGTCGTGCGGCCGCTGCAGTCCGGCGTCCCCGTCCCCGCGGCCACGGCGGCCGACGCCCTGGGGCCGCTGGCGCCCTTCCTCGGCGACGTGCCGGGCCCCGGCTCGGTGCTCGGCAACGCGCTCACCGCCGAACCCCTCGAGGAGGCGATCCTCGACGGGGTCCTGCACGCGGCCGACGAGCCGGCGCGCGAGGCCCTCGACGCCACCGCCCCCTCCTGGGGTCCGCGGGCCGTCCGCGCCTGCCTGGACCTGATCGAGACGTACCCGGAGCGGCCCCACACCGCCCGCACGCTGGCCGACGGGGCGGGCCTCGGTGTGCGCGCGCTCCAGGCCTGCTGGCAGCGTCACCGGGGGTGCAGCCCGGAGGCGGACCTCGCCCGGGTGCGGCTCGCACGGGCACACCGGGACCTCGCGGAGCTGCGGCGCGGGGAGGCCACCGTCGCCTCCGTCGCGACCGCGTGGGGGTTCCGGCCGGAGGACTTCACCGACCGGTACGAGGCCCGCTACGGCCACGGCCCGGAGGTGACGCTGGGGTCGCCGGCCTTCGCCTGAGACCGGTCGGCCCGGTCGAACCCCCGCTCAGCGCGGGTCCAGGGTCGGGTGGCACGTGCCGTCGTCGGGCCCGGTCGCCGCCGCCCGTGGTCCGCTCGTGGCGCTGAAAGCCCGTCGCGTGGTGACCGGCCGGTTACCCGGTCGTCAGACCGCGATCTCCTCCGGCTGTGCCGCCAGCAGCTCCCGCACCCGCGGCGCGACGACCGTGCCGTACAGCTCGATCGACTTCATCAGCTCGGCGTGCGGGAGCGTGCCGGTCGTGTACTTCAGGTCGAACCGCTGCAGGCCCAGCGCCCGGACCGTGCGGGCGATCTTGCGGGCCACCGTCTCCGGCGACCCGACGTGCTGGGCGCCCCCGCGGACGTCGGCCTCGAAGCGGGCGCGGGTCAGCGGCGGCCAGCCGCGCTCGCGGCCGATCCGGTCGAGCGCGACCTTCGCGTGCGGGAAGAGCGTCTCGACGGCCTCCTCGTCGGTCTCGGCGACGAAGCCCGGCGCGTGCACCGCGACCGGCAGCGGCGCGTGCCCGAGCTGCTCCAGGCTGCGCCGGTAGAGCTCGGCGTAGGGCGCGAAGCGCACCGGGTCGCCGCCGATCACCGCGAGGACCAGCGGGAGGCCGTGGCTCGCGGCCCGGACGACGGACTGCGGGCTGCCGCCCACGCCGACCCACGCCGTGATCCGGCCGGACTCGGTCTTGGGGTAGACCTGCTGGTCGCGCAGCGCGGCGCGGACGGTGCCCTCCCAGGTCACCGGACCCTCCTCGAGGAGGTGGGCCATCAGGTCGAGCTTCTCCTCGAAGAGCGTCTCGTAGTCGGCGAGGTCGTAGCCGAAGAGGGGGAAGGACTCGGTGAAGGAGCCGCGGCCCAGCGTGATCTCCGCGCGGCCGTTCGAGACCGCGTCGAGGGTGGCGAAGCGCTCGAACACGCGCACCGGGTCGTCCGAGCTGAGGACGGTGACCGCCGTGCCCAGCCTGATCCGCTCGGTGCGGGCGGCGATCGCGGCCAGCACGACCTCCGGCGCGGAGATGGCGTAGTCGTCGCGGTGGTGCTCGCCCACGCCGAACACGTCGATCCCGACCCGGTCGGCGAGCACGGCCTGCTCGACGACGTTGCGGATGACCTGGGCGTAGGACTGCCGGTCGCCCTGCCCGTCGACGGTCACGTCGCCGAACGTGTCCAGCCCCAGTTCCACCCGGTCGATCCCCGGCCTGTCCATGTGCGCCTCCTGCGGTCTCGCCTGCGACCCTACCGCCAACGATTGAGCGCTCAACGTTATGCCCCGGGAGCAACGGGGTTACGGCGTGCGACAGGGGGTACCCGGGGGCACCACCCACAAGGAGGACGTCATGGCCATCACGGGCATCATCTCGGCGATCGTCGTCGGACTCGTCATCGGAGCGCTCGGGCGGCTCGTGGTGCCCGGCCGGCAGCCCATCCCGATCTGGCTGACGCTCCTCATCGGCATCGTCGCCGCGTTCGTCGGCGGCTTCATCGCCAGCGCGCTCGGCTACGGCAACAGCAACGGCGGCTTCCCGTGGATCCTGCTCGTGATCCAGGTCGTCGTGGCCGCGATCGGCGTCGCGATCGCGGCGAACGCCTACGGCCGGCGCCGCCGCGGGATGCTGCGGCGCTGACCCTCGGTCGCAGACCCGTCCCGACACCCGCCCTGCGCCGACCCGGCGCCCGATCCGAGCGGACCCCGGCGCCCACCGGCGCCGGGGTCGGCCTCGTTCGGGGCCCGGCCCACGCTCACCACGCCCGGGTCACGGCACCCAGGTCGTCAGGTCCCGCCAGGTCAGTCGCGGCTGCGCGCGCATCGGGGCGGGTGCGGCGGGTGCCGGATGCCCGAGGCAGACGACCAGCTCCGGCACCCAGCCCTCCGGCAGCCGCAGGACCACGCCGACGGCCGCCCGGCTGAACGAGGTGACCGGTCCGGCGCCGAGGCCGATCGCGTGCGCCGCCAGCAGCAGCGTGGCGGCCGCGGTGCCGACGTCGACGTGCAGGCCGGCTGCGTCGGGCGGAAACCCGAACGCCGCGGCGCGGGGGCGGTCGGTGCAGATCGCGATCGCGGCCGTCGGGCGCTGGATCATCCCGGGCGACACCATCCGCAGGACGCGCAGCGTGGCCGGGTCGTCGGTGGCGACGAAGCGCTGCAGGTGCCGGTTGCCGGCCGTCGGGGCCCAGCGGCCGGCGTCGAGGACGGTCTCCAGGGCCTCGCGGGACACGGGCTCGTCGGTCATCGCGCGCACCACGCGGCGGCTGCGGATCGCGGCGAGCACGGCCTCGGCCGTGTTCGGCCGGGTGGCGGTCACGGGCCGTCCGCCGTGAAGTGTCCGGTGAGGTGGGCGGCGAGGGCCCGGCACAGCTCGTCGAGCCGGGCGGTGTACTCCGCCCGGCCGTCGCGGGGCACCGCGAGCTCCGGGACCGCGTCCAGCGGCCCGGCGACGAACGCCGCGGTCGCCTCCGACGCCCGCGGCGCGATGGCCGCGCCGAGCCGCCGGGCGGCGGTGAGCAGTCGCATCGGCCCGTACTCCGCGGCCTCGTCGACCTGTGTGCGGGCGGCGGTGACGAGGTAGGCGAGCAGCTCGAGGGCCTCGTCCTCGTCGAGCACCGCCCGGCTGCCCGGGTTCTGTCCCATCGGCACCTCCTCCGCCCGGGAATCGCTCGGCGTGGCCGGGGGGTTACGGGCGGGCCCGCCACGGACCGGGGCGTGATCGTCGGCGGGGTCGGCGACGCAGGGCGTCACCGTGGCGGATGTCGGCCCGGGTCCGATCGGGACGCCGCGCGGACGAGCGAGCGGACCCGGCGGGGTCAGTCCCGGTCGAAGGGGCCGTCGAACCGGTCGTGGTGGTGGTGCCAGCGCGAGACCCCGGGATCGGACGAGGCCACGCCGATGCCGCCGAGCGCCATCCCGGTGAGCCCGCCGGCCGCGCCGAGCCCGATCACGGCGGCGGTCAGCACGATCACGGGCCGGCGGAGCAGGCGGGCGGGGCGGGGGCGGCCGCCGGCGGCGC
>NZ_JBHSQK010000021.1:0-5288 GCF_042658055.1 Pseudonocardia lutea | reverse complement strand
GCCGCCCGCGGCGCTCATCCCGCCACCACCACGGCGCCGGCGACGGCACACAGCAGGACCCACACCAGGGCGCCGACCAGCACCCCGACGGCGGCGCGGCAGTGCTGCGGGGTCGGGCGGGCCGCCTCGGGGCCCCACACGGCCTGACGCCCGCGCCAGACGACGGACTCCCAGATCGCGGACCACGACTCGGCCCCGCCGAGGCGCCCCACGCCGGGCAGGTCGGCGAGCAGCGGGTCGAGCTCGTCCCGGTAGCGGGCGGCGTACGCCGCCGCGGTCCGCTCCTCCGCCTCGGCGAGGTCGAGCCGGCCCTCGCCGACGGCGTCGTGCAGCCGCGCGACGGTGCGCTCGCGTTCGGCGTCCGAGGCGCGGGTGCGGCCGGGCGTCGTGGTGGTGCCCGTGGCCGCACCCCCCGACGGCCCGGCCCCCGAGGGGCCGCCGGTGGGGGTGCCGTGCGTGGCCGCGGTCGTGGCGGTGTCGCTGCTCGCGGAGGTGTCCCGGTCGGACCGGATGGCGGCGGTGGCCGCCTCCGGCTCCGGCTCCGGACGGGCGGGGGAGGTCATGGGGCTCCCGGGGTCGTCGTTCGGGTGCCGCCCATGCTGGGTCCCGCGGGTGAGTCCCCGACGTGCCCCGGTTCTGAGCGGGGTAAGAACCGCTCCTCGCCCACCGTGAACCCGACGCACGCGCCGCCGCCCGGACGCTCCCGCGCGAAGACCGTGCCGCCGTGGCCCTCCGCGACGTCCCGGACGATCGCCAGCCCGAGCCCGGAGCCGGGCAGCCCGCGGTCGGCGTCGGCGCGGTAGAAGCGGTCGAACACCCGCTCGGCGTCCCGCGGGTCGATCCCCGGCCCCCGATCGGCCACGGTGACGCGCCCCCGCCCGATCCGCACCTCCAGCGCCTCGCTGCGGCCCTCGTCGAACTTGGCCGCGTTCTCCAGCAGGTTGGTCACGGCCCGGTCCAGCGCCCGGGGGCGCCCACGGACCAGGGTGCCCGAGGAACCGGCGCCCTCGTCGTCGACCTCGACCCGCACCGTCCGTCCGGTCCGTCGCCGGACCCGCTCGGCCGCCCGCGCGGCGACGGCCGTGAGCTCCACGGGCTCGTCGGCTTCGTCCCCGTGGCGCGACAGGGCCAGCTCGACCAGCTCGTCGACGAGGTGGCTGAGCTCGCGGGTCTCGCCCTCGACGTCGTCGATCAGCCGGGCCCGGGCCTGCGGGGACAGCTCGTCGAGCCGCTTGAGCACGCTGGCGTTCGTCCGCAGGCTGGTCAGCGGCGTCCGGAGCTCGTGGGCGGCGTCCTGCACCAGGCGGTCCTGGGCCTCGCGGGCCGCCGCCAGGCGTCCCAGCATCGTGGTGAACGCCGCCGACAGCCGGCCCACCTCGTCGCGCCCGTGCACCGGGACCTCGCGCTCGACCACGCCGCTCGCGCTGACCTCCTCGGCGATCCCGGCCAGCTGCACCAGCCGCCGGGTGATCCGTCGCGCGAGCAGCCAGCCCACCGCGGCGGCGACGACCACCACGACCGCGGTGACCCACACGATCCGGCGCGCCGTGCCGGCCAGCACGCGCTCGCTCCCGCCGGCGTCCGTGGCGACCTGCAGCGCGCCGCGCCCGCGGCCGAGCGCGGTCGTCAGCTGGCGGTAGCCCGCGCGCCCCACCCGGACGTCGCGGCTCGCCGTCGCGCCCTCGACCGCCGACGCGGCCAGGGTGCGGTCGACCGCCGACACCGGCAGGGTGACCGCACGGCCGCCGAGGAACCGGACGGTTCCGTCCGGTGCGACGATCTGGGCGACGAGGGGCCGGGCGCCGTCGTGGCCGTCGGAGCGGGCGTCGTCGTGGTCGTCGGCGTCGTCGTCCGCGTCGGCCTCGCCCGGGCCGGGCGCCCCGCCCCGCGACGCGACCGGGGGAGCGAGCACCTCGGTCCGGCCGGCGACGAGGGCGGCGGCCGCGGTGCGGAGGGAGCGGTCGATCTCCTCGGTCGTGCGGTCCGACGCCGCCCGGTAGCTGAGGAAGCCGACCAGCCCCGCCACCACGACCGCGACCACCGCGAAGGCGAGCGCGAACCGGGTCCGCAGGCTCATGCGGCACGCACCGTGTAACCCACCCCGCGCACGGTGTGGATCAGCGGGGGAGCGCCGGCGGCGGCGAGCTTGCGGCGGAGGTACCCGATGTACACGGCGAGGTTCTTGGAGTCGGCGCCGAAGTCGTAGCCCCAGATCCGCTCGTAGATCGTGCCGTGGTCGAGGACGATGCCCTCGTTGCGGAGCAGCAGCTCCAGCAGGTCGAACTCGGTCTTGGACAGGTGCAGCTCGGACCCGCCCCACCACACCCGGCGCGCGGCCGGGACGAGCCGTAGCGCACCCGCCGTCAGCGTCTCGGCGGGGCGGGCCGCGTCGCCGCCCTGCACCGCGGCGCGGCGCAGCAGGGCCCGCAGCCGGGCGAGCAGCTCGTCGAGCTCGAACGGCTTGGGCAGGTAGTCGTCGGCGCCGGCGTCGAGCCCGGCCACCCGGTCCGGGGTCTCGACCCGCGCGGTCAGCATGAGGATCGGGGTGTGGTCGCCGTCGCCGCGGAGCACCCGGCACACGGCCAGGCCGTCGACGCCCGGCATCATCACGTCCAGGACCAGGGCGTCGAACGGCTCCCGGCGGACGAGCGACAGCGTCTCCACCCCGTCCGCGGCCGGGATGACGGTGTAGCCCTCCAGCTCGAGGGCGCGCGCGAGCGACTCCCGGATCGCCCGGTCGTCGTCGGCGACCAGCACACGACTCGGCATGGTGCCCATGGTGCCCGCCGGGCGCGACGAGGGCCGACCGTCGGACCCCGTGTCCTCCCGCGGAGGGCGGGCGGGGGCTACCCCTCGCGGCGCAGGCCCGTCGGGCAGACCACCGGGACACCCGACGGGCCGGTGAGGACCTCGCAGTCCACGCCGTAGAGCCGCCCGACCAGCTCGGCCGTGACGACGGCGGCGGGCTCGCCCTCGGCGACCACCTGGCCGTCGAGCATCGCCACCACGTGGTCGGCGTGCCGGCAGGCCGCGGAGAGGTCGTGCAGCACCATCACGACCGTGCGGCCGCGCCCGGCGAGCCCGTGCAGCATCTCGTGCACCTCGAGCTGGTGGCCCAGGTCGAGGGCGGAGGTGGGCTCGTCCAGCAGCAGCACCCCGGTGTCCTGGGCGACCGTCATGGCGATCCACGCGCGCTGCCGCTGCCCGCCGGACAGCGTCTCGAGCTGCCGGTCGGCGAGGTCGAGGAGGTCGGCCGCGGCCAGCGCGTTCTCCACCGCCTCCGCGTCGGCCGCCGACCACTGGCGCAGCAGGCCCTGGTGCGGGGCGCGGCCGTGGCGGACGAGGTCGCGGACCGTGAGCCCGTCGGGTGCCGCGGCGGACTGGGGGAGCAGCCCGAGCCGGCGCGCGATCTCGCGGGTGGGCAGCCCGGCCAGCTCCTCGCCGTCGAGCAGGACGGTGCCGGCCCGCGGCGCGAGCACCCGGGCGAGCCCGGCGAGCAGCGTGGACTTGCCGCAGCCGTTCGGCCCGACGATGGCGGTGACCTTCCCGGCCGGGAGCTCCAGGTCCAGCCCGCGCACGACCTCGCGGCGCCCGTAGCCCAGGCCGAGGCCCGCCGCGCCCAGGGCGCTCGCGCCCGCGAGGCGCTGCGGGGAGTCGGTTCGCGCGGTCGTCACGGCAGCCTCCGGGTGCGGGTGGTGAGCAGGAGCCACAGCAGGTACGGCCCGCCGACGATCGCGGTGACCAGCCCCGCGGGCAGTTCGATCGGGGCGAACACCGCCCGCCCGACGAGGTCGGCGAGCAGCGTGAGCACGGCGCCGGCCAAGGCCGACGACACGACCGGCACCCCGGCGGACCCGGACAGCTTCCGCGCGGCCTCGGGGGCGACCAGGGCGACCATCCCGAGCGGCCCGGCGACGGCCACCGCCAGCCCCGCGCACACCACGGACGTCACCAGCACGGCCGTGCGGACGGCCCGGACCCGGCTGCCCAGGCCGAGCGCGACGGCGTCGGGGAACCGGAGGAGCGCCAGCGCGCGCCCGAGCAGCACGGCCGCGGGCAGGCAGAGGACCAGGCCGAGCTCGAGGAGCATGACGGCGGTGGGGGTTGCGATCGACAGGCTGCCGACCGTCCACGGGTAGGCGGCGCCGGCGGCGTCGATCGCCGACCGGGACAGCATCAGGTTGGTCACGGCGCCGAACACCGCGCCGATCCCCAGCCCGACGACGAGGAACCGGTAGCCCTGCCGGCCCGCCCCGCCGCCGAGCGCGAGGGCGAGCACCGCCGCCGTGGTCGCGCCGGTGAGGGCCATGACCGACGGCAGCGCCGACGTCGCCACCCCGATCACGCTCGCCACGGCGAACGCGGTGGCGCCGTTGTTGAGGCCGACGGTGTCCGGCGTCGCCAACCGGTTGCGGGCCAGGGTCTGCATGAGCACGCCGGCCAGCCCGAGCGCGGCGCCGACCCCGGCGGCCGCCTCGATCCGGGGGAACCGCAGCTCGCGCACCAGCAGCACGTCGCGCGCCGGGCCGAGGCCGAGCAGCCCGCGCAGCGCCCTGAGGGGGTCGATGACCGTGCTGCCGATCCCGAGGCAGACGGCGAGCGTGCCGACGAGCACGGCGGCCAGGGCGAGCGCGACCAGGGCGGGCCGGCGGTGCACCAGCACGGCCCGGTCGCCGGGCAGGCCGAGCCGCCAGGTGCCGGCGGGGGCCGCGGTGTGGGCGGGGGCGCGCACGGCCGGGGTCACAGCTGGGGCAGCCGCGCGGAGCGCACGACCGCGACCAGCACGGGGGCCCCGAGCAGCGCGGTGATCACCCCCAGCGGCATCTCGTAGGGACGCACGAGCAGCCGGGACAGCACGTCGGCCACCAGCACCACGACCGGGCCGAGCAGCACACTCACCCCGAGCACCCGGCGCAGCTCCGGGCCGACGAGGGCGCGGGCCGCGAAGGGCACCACCAGGCCGACGAAGGCGATCGGGCCGGCGGCGGAGGTCGCCCCGCCCACCAGCAGCGCGACCGCGGCGACGGCGGCGACCCGGGTCCGGGCGGGCCGCTGCCCGAGGCCGAGCGCGACGTCGTCGCCCAGCGCGAGGGTGGCCAGCGGCCGGGCGACCAGGGCGGCGAGGAGCAGGCCGGCGAGCAGCACGGGCAGCGCGGCGCCCACCGCCCCCAGGTCGCGGCCCGCCACCGAGCCGACGGTCCAGAACCGGACCTCGTCGAGGGTGCGCTGGTCGATGAGCAGCAGCGCGACGGTGACCGCGCCGAGCAGGCCGGTCACGGCGGCCCCGG
>NZ_JBHSQK010000020.1:0-71700 GCF_042658055.1 Pseudonocardia lutea | reverse complement strand
CAACGGGACATCCGAGATCCCGGAGGCGTACGACGGCAGCGCGGGGGTGGAGGTGGTCACCTTCGTCCTCCTCGGACGGTCGGGCGGCGCAACGTTGTGCGCCCGGTCACGTGATCGCGACTCATCCTGCCGACGACCCGCCCCCGGGCGCCACCCTCCTGTGGGGGAGGAGCGGAAAAACGCCCTGCGGCCGGGCGATACGCTCGGACGATGCACGACCCCCGCGTCCTGCTCGATCCCGCCACCGACGCGGTGCGCAAGCTCGCGCGCCGCGGCTACTCCCTCGACCTGGAGCGCCTCGAGAAGCTCCTGGGCGGCCGCAACGCGGCCATCCAGCGCGGCGACGAGTCCCGGGCCGAGGCGAACCGGCTGCAGAAGGCGGTCAAGGGCGCGTCCCCGGAGGAGCGGCCCGCCCTCGTGGAGAAGGCGCGGGAGACCAAGGCCGCGATCACCCTGGCCGAGGAGGAGCACAAGGCGCTCGAGGCCCAGCTCACCGAGTACCTCCTCGAGATCCCGAACCTCCCCGCGGACGAGCTGCCCGACGGGGCCAGCGACGAGGACGCCGAGGAGGTCCGGACCTGGGGCGAGATCCCGTCCGTCGAGAAGCCGCTCGACCACGTCGACCTCGGCGAGAAGCTCGGCATCCTGGACCTGCCGCGGGCGACCAAGCTGTCCGGCCCGCGGTTCGCGGTGCTCAAGGGCCGCGGCGCCGCGCTCGAGCGCGCGCTCGCCCGGTTCTTCCTCGACCTGCACACCGAACGGCACGGGTACACCGAGTGGTCGGTGCCGGCGCTGGTCACGCGCCCGACGATGACCGGCACGGGCCAGCTGCCCAAGTTCGAGCAGGACCTGTTCCGCACCGAGGTCGCCGACCGGGAGCTGTTCCTCATCCCGACGGCCGAGGTGCCGCTGACCAACCTGCACGCCCGCGAGACCCTGGCCGCCGAGGAGCTCCCGCTCGCCTACACCGCGCAGACGCCCTGCTTCCGCTCGGAGGCCGGGTCGTACGGCAAGGACACCCGCGGCCTGATCCGGGTGCACGAGTTCTCGAAGGTCGAGCTGGTCCGCATCGTCGACCCGGCCCGCTCGCGCGAGGAGCTGGAGGTCCTGCTCGGCCACGCCGAGGCCGTCGTCCAGGCGCTCGGGCTGGCCTACCGGGTCGTCCGGCTCGCGGCCGGCGACATCGGCTTCTCCGCCGAGTACACCTACGACATCGAGGTCTGGCTGCCCAGCCAGGGACGCTACCGCGAGATCAGCTCGGTCTCGGACTTCGGCACCTTCCAGGCGCGTCGGGCCGGCATCCGGACCAGGGCGAAGGACGGCGCGCGGGGCTTCGCGGCCACGCTCAACGGCTCGGGCCTCCCGATCGGCCGCACCCTCGTCGCGGTCCTCGAGCAGGGCCAGCAGCCCGACGGCAGCGTCCGCATCCCGCCCGCCCTCGTCCCCTACACCGGCTTCGAGGTCCTCGAACCCGCCTGACACACCGCGAGTCGCGAGCTCCGACACCGCGACTCGCGCTCTGGCCCCCGCGAGCCGCGGCCTGGGTCGCGGCGAGCTGCGAGCTGTGGCAACCGCTTCCGGTGTGCGGGTCGACCATGACAAAGCTGCGTCGACATGATCGAGGCGTTCCGGCGAGATCTGATCGTTGTCTGTCCTTCGCTAACGAGCAATGGCCTGCTCGCGATGCAGGAGCAGCCATCGTCGACTCGTTCCCCGGGAGCCTTCTTGTTCGGTCTGCTCGTCAAAGCCGCCTTCGGCGTGGCCGTCGTCGGTGGCGGCGCTACCGCGGTCGCCGTCGCGACGGCGACCCCAGATGCGGACGCCGGCATCGTCGCCGACATCATTGACGGCGACACGGTCGACGTCCGCGTCGAAGGTGATGTTCGACGGGTCCGACTGTTGAACATCGACACCCCGGAGACCGTGGATCCCGACGAGGACGTGCAGTGCCTCGGACCGGAAGCGTCGGCCTACCTCGGCGAGCTGATACCGGTCGGTACCGAGGTGACGTTGCGCTACGACAATGAGCGCACTGATGCGTACGGGCGCACTCTCGCGGCGGTATTCGCCGACGACAACTTCGTCAATGCGGAGATGGCGAGGGCCGGCCTGGCAGCCGCCGTCGTCTACGGGGAGAACGATGACTATCTCCCCGATGTGCAGGAGGCCCAGCAGGAGGCCCAAGAAGCGGGCCGCGGGCTTTACTCACCCGACATCGCCTGCACCGTCCCCGCGAGAGCGGCACGCGTGGAGGCCGCAGCGGCGTCCGTGCCGAGCGCTCAGATGGCCGGGGCGCCGGCACAGCTTGAGGCTGCCCTCGCGCGAGCCGATTCCGCTGTCACCGAAGCTTCGTCGTTTCTGAGGTGGGCCTCAGGCTCGCGACGAGGGCTCGTGTGGAGGGCGCTTGATCAATCCACACAGGACCGCCTGGTCGAGCGAGTAGCTGTCGCCCTCGCTCGCGCCCGCGACGACCGAGCAACGCTGCGCGTCTCAGTCGTAACGGCTCGCACCGAAGAGAAGATCCAGGCCGGCCTGGCAAGACTGAGAGCGGCTGCTGAAGACCAGCCGAGCACGCGCACTCCAGCAGGCCAGACCGCCAGCAGCCCTTCGGCCTCTGAATTGCCGAGCAGCAACGGCGCCCACACGCCCCGAGCTGACAGCTCGAGCACAAGCGCGAGCAGCAGAGGGGACGGTCGGAGCGCGTCGAGCGGCACCGGGACAAGTGAGGGCGTGACAAGCAGCAGCTCCTCGGCAGGGCATTCCTACCCCGGCTATACCGGTCCTCGATGCTATGCACCCGGTGGGAAGACCTGGAAACCGTGTTGACCAACGGCTGCCGCGCCTTCGGCACCTCGCCGGTCGGACAGCTCGAACCTGCATACCACGGGGTGCGCAGCTCCCGACTCGCAAGAGCCCTGAGCCCGAACTGTTGAAGCCCAGAGCGCGACTCGCGAGAGCGCGTAGGCCTCCATCGAGACGAACGGCTGGCTCACTCCACCCTGCGGGCCGGATCATCGAGCGTTGCTAGGTCCACCTTCTCCCGCTGCGGCCGGAGAGCGGCCTGGGCAGTGAGGGCGCCCTCGTCTTCACCGGCTCCGCCGTCGACGGGTCTGACAGCCCTTGACAGCCGGACCTCACGGCAAGACAGTCGCGGGCGTTCGTTCCTCACCGGGAGCACCCCATGGCAGTCGCCGAGACTCATGACGGCGTCCTCGACGTCCCGACCGTCGACCTCACCCCGTTCCGGGCCGCCGGCCCGGACGCGGAGCGCGACGCGGTGGCCCGTGCGGTGGACCACGCCGCCCGCACGGTCGGGTTCGTGCAGGTCGTCGGGCACGGCATCCCGCAGCCGACCCTCGACGCGTTCACCGCGGCCATGGACGCCTTCTTCGCCCGCGACCTCGCGGCCAAGTCGGCCTACCGCTGCCCGCCCGGCGTGAACCGCGGGTACACCCCGCCGAAGTCCGAGTCGCTGGCCAACAGCCTCGGCCTCGCGTCCGCCGCCGACCTCTTCGAGGCCTTCAACGTCGGTTCGCAGGCCGCCGACTTCCCCGGCCTGGACCTCTCCGAGGACGACTACGGGACCAACGTCTGGCCGGACACCCCCGGCTTCCGCCCCGCCGTCGAGGCCTGGTTCGCCGCGGCCGGTGAGGTCGCCCGGACGATGACGCGGGTGTTCGGCCGCGCGCTCGGGCTCGGCGAGGACCACCTGACCCGGTTCACCGGGCACTCCGTCGACGTCCTGCGGATGATCAACTATCGGCTGCCGTCCGCCGACGCCGAGCTCGAGCCGGACCAGGTCGGGATGGGCGCGCACACCGACTACGGCATCGTGACCGTGCTCTGGGCCGACCCGGTTCCCGGCCTGGAGATCCTCGACGGCGAGGGCCGCTGGCACCCCGTCCAGCCCGCGCCCGGCGCGCTGTTGGTCAACCTGGGCGACGCGTTGGCCCGTTGGACCAACGACCGCTGGATCTCCACCCTGCACCGGGTCGCCGCCCCGCGCGTCGACGGCCGCCTCGTCCCGCGTCGTTCGGCCGCCTTCTTCCACGACGGCGACGTCGACGCGGTCATCGCGCCGCTGCCCACCTGCGTCGACGCCGAACACCCCGCCCTCTACGAGCCGGTCACCGTCCGGGAGCACCTCAAGGCCAAGCTCGCCGGCTCCCGCGGCGGCGTGCTCACCGAGGGCGCGGACCGCGAGGCCGCCCGCCTGTCCCGCTGACCGCCGACCGGTGAGCGAACGGCACTCCGGTGCGCGAGCGTGCCGTTCGTGGGTCAGAGACCGGCGGTGTTCAGGAGCAGGTTGGGGGTGCCCCCGGTGTCCCCGCCCGCGATCTTCCCCGGCACCGCGTTGTCCACCATCCACTGCTTGATCGTGGCGCTGGGGGCGTCGCCGTAGGTCTGCTTGTACAGCGCCGCGACGCCCGCGGCGAAGGGCGCGGCCATCGAGGTCCCGGTGTAGGAGGCCGTCCGGCCGCCGGGCGTCGGCGCGACGATGCTGGTCCCGGGGGCGTAGAGGCTCACGCAGGGCCCGGTGCTCGACGAGCTGTTGCGCCGGTCGTCGATCGTCGAGTTGGCCACGACGAGCACACCGGAGGCCGCGCGGGGGGCGACCCCGCAGTCGTTCGCCCCGCTGTTTCCGGCCGACGAGGCGACGAACACGCCGTCGTTCACCAGGTTCGTCACCGCGTTCAGCAGCGCGTCCGAGGGCCCGTAGCTCCAGGACATCACCGCCACCGCCGGGCCGGACCGGTGGTTCTGCAGCACCCAGTCGAGGCCCGAGAGCAGTGACGAGAGGGTGCCGGAGCCGCTGCAGTCGAGCACCTTCACCGCCCGGACCTGTGCGTCCTTGGCGACGCCGTGGTCGCGGGCGGCCGCGATCCCGCCGACGACCGTCCCGTGGCCGTCGCAGTCGGTGTTCGTGCCGTCGATGGTGTTGGTGCCCCAGCTGGCGCGGCCGCCGAACGCGGGGTGCGTGACGTCGACACCCGTGTCCACCACGTAGACCGTGACGCCCCGACCGGTGGCCCGGGTGGTGTAGCGGCCGTCGAGCGGCAGGTCGCGCTGGTCGATGCGGTCGAGACCCCAGTTCGGCGGGTTCTCCTGGGTGGCCTCGGTGAGCCCCGGGAGCCGGGCCGCGCGGGGCTCGAGCGGGTCGATCCGCCGGTCCTCCTCGACGCCGAGGATGCCCGGCAGCTCCTTGAGCCGGGCGAGCTGCTCGGCGGTGAGCCGGGCCGCGAAGCCGGTCAACGCCCTGGTGAACACCGTCGTCGGGGAGACCCCGACCTCGGACGCGGCGGAGGTCGCCCGCTGCGCGTCCTGCGCGAGGACGACGTAGTCGCCGGGCAGGCCCACGGTGGCCGGGCCACCGGCCGGCCCGACGCCCACCGCCGCCGCGGTCTCGACCGCGTCGGCCGCGGGACTCGCCAGCGCGACGGAGCCGGTCACGGGGAGGAGCCCGATCGCGATCGCGACGGAGGCGAGTCGCAGCAGCTGACGTGTCACGGAAAGCGACGGTAGGCCCCCATCGCCGCGCGACATAGGTACACGATAGTGGCTCGGGTGACGGTTGTGACCGATGAGGTGACGCTCGGTTGCGAAGACCGGCAACCTGTGGGTGGCCCTGAGCACCGTCGCCGATCACGAGAGCGGCGACGAGGAGGCCTATCCCGCCCGGTGGATCTCCACCTCGGTGGCCTTGACCGCGAACCAGAGCGGGACGCCGGGCTCGGCCCCGAGGTCGGCGACCGCGGCAGGGGTGACGTCGGCGGCGAGGCCGTCGAGCCACTCCGGACCGCCCTCCCGCGGCGCCGCCCGCAGCCGCACGACGTCGCCCCGCGGCTCGATCGAGGCCAGCCGGACCGGCAGCACGTTGCGGGGACTGCCGTGCGGCTCCTCGGCGAACACCGCGACCGCGGAGGGCGGGAACACCGCGACCGCCGGCCCCCCGGCGTCGGAGGCGCCCGACTCGCCGTCCCGGCCCGCGATCACCGTGCCGTCGGCGGCGCGCAGCGCCCCCGCCTCCCGCACCCCGGGGATGAGGTCGAGACCCGCGATCCGGGCGGTGAAGGCGCTGCGGGGCCGGCCGAGCACCTCCCGCGTCGGGCCCTGCTCCACCACCCGTCCGTGGGTCAGCACGACGACGCGGTCGGCGAGCACCAGCGCGTCGAGCGCGGAGTGCGTGACCAGCACGGCGGTCTGCTTGCCGTCCCGGATCACGCGGCGCAGCAGCGAGCGCATGGCCGGCGCGGCGTCGACGTCCAGCGCGGCGAGCGGCTCGTCGAGCAGCAGCAGACCGGGCTCCGGCGCGATCGCGCGGGCCAGCGCCACCCGCTGCTGCTGCCCGCCGGAGAGCTGGGCGGGCTTGCGGCCCGCCAGCCCGGGGACGTCGGGCAGGACGTCGGCGAGCAGGGCCCGCGCCCGCGCCTCGGCCTCGCGCCTCGGCACGCCCTGCGCCCGCGGCCCGAACGCGACGTTGGCCAGCGCGGTCAGGTGCGGGAAGAGCAGCGCCCGTTGGGCGAGCAGCCCGACGCCGCGGCGGTGGGCGGGCACGAAGACGCCCGCCTCGACGTCCGTGACGGTGCGGTCGCCCACCCGCACGTGCCCGGCGTCGGGCCGCAGCAGGCCGGACAGGATCCCGAGCAGCGTCGACTTGCCCGCGCCGTTGGGGCCGAGCACCGCGACCACCTCACCGGGCGTGGCCGACAGCGCGACCTGGAGCGAGAAGCCCTCCCGGTCGAGCCGGACGTCGACCTCGAGACTCACGTCAACCCCTCGGAGCCGCGCGGCCTCCCGACCAGGATCACGACGATCGCCACGACGACCAGCAGCAGCGACAGCGCGACGGCCCCGTCGACGTCCGTCTCCCGCTCCAGGTAGACCAGTAGCGGGAGGGTGCGGGTGGTGCCCTGCAGGCTGCCGGCGAAGGCGATGGTCGCGCCGAACTCCCCCATGCAGCGGGCGAACGCGAGCACCGCGCCGGAGGCCAGCCCCGGCAGCACCAGCGGGATCGTCACGCGGCGGAAGGCCAGCGCCGGGGAGGCGCCGAGCGTGGCCGCGACCGCCTCGTAGCGCCGGCCGGCGGTGCGCAGCGCCCCCTCCAGCGAGACGACGAGGAAGGGCAGGGCCACGAAGGTCTGCGCGAGCACGACCGCGGCCGTGGTGAACGGGACGGTGATCCCGAAGGCCAGGTCGAGGCCGCGCCCGACCAGCCCGGTCCGGCCGAGCAGGAACAGCAGGGCCAGACCTCCGACGACCGGGGGCAGCACCAGGGGCAGCAGCACCACCGCCCGCAGGGCCCGCTGCCCGGGCAGGCGCCCGCGCGCGAGCACCACCGCGAGCGGGCCGCCCAGCAGGATGCAGAGCAGCGTCGAGATCGCGGCCGTCTCCAGGGAGAGGCGGAGGGCGTCGAGCGCGGCGTCGCCGAGCAGCAGCTCGGGCATCCGCGCCCAGTCCGCCCTCCAGAGCAGCCCGACGACCGGCAGCGCGATCAGCAGGAACGCGAGACCGGCGGGGATCCACACGAACCACGGGAGCCCGACCGGCTCCTCGTGCCGGTCGGGCCTCCGGGCGGCCCGCGCCCGGCTGTCCGGGGGAGCCGTCATCGCCGGCCCGGTCCGGTGTTCACGGTGCCGGTCCTCACGGGGCGGTCCTCACGGGGCGGTCCTCACGGGGCGGTCCTCACGGGGCGCCGAATCCCTGGGCCTCGAGGGTCTTCGTGCCGGTCTCGCCGGTCACCAACGCGACCCACTTCTGCGCGAGCTCGGCCTGCGGGGCGTCCTTCACCACGGCGATCGGGTAGTTCGTCCGCGCCGCCGACGACTCCGGGAAGCTCACGCCCTGGACCTGCCCCTTCGCGGCGTTGACGTCCGTGACGTAGACAAGGCCGGCGTCGGCGTTGCCGGTGGAGACCTTGCTCAGCACGGACTTGACGTCGTTCTCCTCGCTGACCGGCTGAAGCTGCACGCCGGTGCTCTGCTCCACCTTGGTGGTGGCCGCCCCGCACGGTACCTGGGGTGCGCACACGACCGTCTTGACGTCGGGCTTCACCAGGTCGGCGAAGGCGGCGATGCCCTTGGGGTTGCCGGGCGCGGTCGCGATCTGCAGCACGTTGGTGGCGAAGGTCGTCGGCGCGGCGGCGGTGAGGCCGGCGTCGGTCACCGTCTTCATGGTGGAGTCGCTGGCCGCGGCGAAGACGTCGGCCGGGGCGCCGTTGACGATCTGCTGCGCGAGGTCCGAGGAGCCGCCGTAGTTCAGGGTGACGTCGACGCCCGGGTTGTCGGTCTCGAACTGCTTCTCCAGGGCGTCGAACGACTCGGTCAGCGAGGCCGCGGCGAACACCGTCAGCGTGCGGGCCTCGGGCGCGGCCGACGACCCGCCCGTGCTCGGGGCCTGCGACGGTGAGCTGCACGCCGCGGCGAGCGCGACGGCCAGGCCGGCGACACCGGCGGCCACGAGACGCTTCATGAACTTCCTCCGGGGATCTCCACCACGACGTTCGTGGACTTGACGACGGCCACCGCGAGCGACCCGGGCTCCAGGTCGAGGCCGCGAACCGCCTCGCTGCTCATCACCGAGACGACCCGGTGCGGCCCGCACTGCATCTCGACCTGCGCGATCACCTGGTCCACCAGGACCGCGGTCCCGTCGACCCGGCGGGGCACGGTGTCGTCGCTGGTGCCGAGGAGGCGCGCGGCCTCGGCGATCCGGAATTGCGGCACGGTCAGGATCCTATGTCCGCGTCTGCGTGGATCGCTACCGGGCCGGGGACGCACGTCACGTCGGGCGCGTTGTTTAATGCACCTGCATTGTGGTGTCATCTTCCCGTGGACTTCGAACCCAGCGCCGCCGCTGCCGACTACACCAAGCGCATGCGCGCGTTCCTCGACGAGGAGGTCCTTCCCGCCGAGGCCGCGTACGACGCCTTCCGCGCCGAACGCCGCGGGACCCCGCAGGAGTGGGACCTGCCGCCGGTGGTCGAGGAGCTGAAGGCCAAGGCCCGCGAGCGCGGGCTGTGGAACCTGTTCCTGCCCGCGATCTCCGGGCTGTCGAACCTGGAGTACGCCGCGGTCGCCGAGGTGTCGGGCTGGTCGCCGGTCATCGCGCCCGAGGTGATCAACTGCCAGGCCCCGGACACCGGGAACATGGAGACGCTGCACCTGTTCGGCACGCCCGAGCAGCAGGAGCAGTGGCTGAACCCGCTGCTGGAGGGCGAGATCCGCTCGGCGTTCGCGATGACCGAGCCGCAGGTCGCCTCGTCCGACGCCACGAACGTCGAGACCCGCATCGAGCGGCAGGGTGACGAGTACGTCGTCAACGGCCGCAAGTGGTGGATCTCCGGCGCGGCGGACGAGCGCTGCAAGATCTTCATCGTCATGGGCAAGACCGACCCCGAGGCGGCCAAGCACCGCCAGCAGTCGATGGTCCTGGTCCCGCGGGACACCCCGGGCCTGGAGATCGTCCGGCACCTGCCGACCTTCGGCTACCAGGACCAGCACGGGCACTCCGAGCTCGAGCTCACCGACGTGCGGGTGCCGGTGTCGAACCTGCTCGGCGAGGAGGGCGGCGGCTTCGCCATCTCCCAGGCCCGCCTCGGACCGGGCCGCATCCACCACTGCATGCGACTGATCGGGATGGCCGAGCGGGCGGTCGACCTCATGGTCAAGCGGGCCAAGGACCGGGTGGCGTTCGGCCGCCCGCTGGCCGAGCAGGGCGTGGTGCGCGAGCAGATCGCGCTGTCGCGGATGGAGATCGAGCAGTCCCGGCTGCTGGTGCTCAAGACCGCCTGGCTGATCGACAAGTTCGGCGCCAAGGGCGCGGCCACCGAGATCGCGGCGATCAAGGTCGTCGTGCCGCGGATGGCGTGCACGGTGATCGACCGGGCGATGCAGGTCCACGGCGGCGGCGCGATGAGCGACGACTTCCCGCTGGCCTACTTCTACACCTGGGCCCGCGCCCTGCGTTTCGCCGACGGGCCCGACGAGGTGCACATCCGCTCGGTCGCCCGCCAGGAGCTCGCGCAGCACTGAGCAGACCCCGCGGCCGGGCGGATGCTCCCCCCGAACGGCCCTTGTCCGGTTCGCCGGAAGGGGCCACGGTGGAGCGCGCCCGGCCCTGTCGGCGGAGCGGAGGCGATGCCCGTGCGGAGAGCACATGCCCGCGGGAGCCGAACGGCGTCCGGGCCCGGTTCCGCCATCTCCCTCCCGCCCTGACGAGCCGCCCGCCGAAAGGCGGGCCGGGGTCCGGCTCCTGACCGTGCACGCACCACCACGGGAGTCACCCATGCTCACGATGACCGACATCCAGACCCGGCTCGGCGAGTGCCGGGAGAAGTCCGGCGCGGCACTGCGCGCCGCCGAGGCGGACACCGGCGCGTCCGTCGTCCTGCTCGCCGTCGTCCGGGAGTTCGACTCGAAGGCCGCCAAGGCCGGCCGGCTGGCCGCCGAGAGCGACGCGGCCGCGCACGACGCCGTCGTCGAGCTCGAGCAGGCCGCCGACAGCGCGAAGGCGGCGGCCGAGGCCGACCCGGGCCTCGACCCGAAGGCCCGCGACGCCGTGCTCGACGCGCACCTCGCGATCTGCATCCTCAAGACGGAGATCTGATCCCGGCGCGCACTGCCCGGCGGGCGGGGTGATCCTCGCCTTCGGGACAGGCCGGGCAGGCCGTCGCGGGCCGCTGCTGCGTGCCCGCGACGGCTTCCGGATCCGCATCTGCGGAGCGCCGTGACCTGGCGTTTCGTGCCCTGGATGAAGATCGCGGCGGGCGGTTACCCTCGTGCACGTGACGGCAACCGAACTGGGTCTCCCCGCCCTGCGGGGCACCGCGAAGCGGGACCCGGGCCGCCCCGACGACAGCCGCCTGATCGACGGGTTCGGCCGGGTGGCCACCGACCTGCGCATCTCGCTGACGGATCGGTGCAACCTGCGCTGTACCTACTGCATGCCCGCCGAGGGCCTCGACTGGATGCCCCGCGAGGAGCAGCTGACGGACGCCGAGCTGGTCCGGCTGGTCACGATCGCGGTCCGCGACCTCGGCGTGCACGAGCTGCGCTTCACCGGCGGCGAGCCGCTGCTGCGCAAGGGGCTCGAGGAGGTCATCGCCGCCTCGGCCGCCCTCGAGCCGCGCCCGGACATCTCGCTGACCACCAACGGCATCGGGCTCGCCCGCCGGGCCGGGGCGCTGGCCGCGGCCGGCGTCAACCGGCTCAACGTCTCGATGGACACGCTGCGGCCCGAGCGCTTCGCCACCATCACCCGCCGCGACCGGCTGTCCGACGTGCTCGCGGGGCTCGCCGCCGCCCGGGAGGCCGGCCTCGAGCCGGTCAAGATCAACAGCGTGCTGCTGCGCGGCGTGAACGACGACGAGGCCACCGATCTGCTGGCCTTCGCCGTCGAGAACGGCTACGAGCTGCGCTTCATCGAGCAGATGCCGCTCGACGCCCAGCACGGCTGGGAGCGCAGCGAGATGATCACCGCCGGCGAGATCATGGAGAAGCTCGCCGCGCGCTTCACCCTGACGCCGGACGGCGAGGAGCGCGGCGGCGCCCCCGCCGAGCGTTACCTGGTCGACGGCGGGCCGGCGCGCGTCGGCGTGATCGCCTCGGTGACCCGGCCCTTCTGCGGCGCCTGCGACCGCACCCGGCTCACCGCGGACGGGCAGATCCGCTCGTGCCTGTTCGCCCGCACCGAGACCGACCTGCGCGCGCTGGTCCGCGGCGGCGCGAGCGACGCCGAGATCGCCGACGTGTGGCGGTACGCGATGTGGGGGAAGCTCGCCGGGCACGGCATCGACGATCCCGGCTTCCTGCAGCCCGACCGCCCGATGAGCGCGATCGGCGGGTGAGGAGAATGAGTCCGGTGACCACCACCACCGCCCTGCGGACCGTGACGGTCCGGTACTTCGCGGCGGCCAAGGCCGCCGCCGGCCGGGACGCCGAGACCCTCGAGGTGCCCGCCGACACCACCGTGGCCGCGCTCGGCGACACCCTCGCCGAGCGCCACGGCCCCGAGTTCGCCCGGGTGCTCGCCCGGTGCTCCTACCTGGTCGACGAGGTCGCGGTGCGGAACCCGCAGCGGGTGCTCCCCGAGGGCGCCGTCGTGGACGTCCTGCCGCCCTTCGCCGGCGGCTGAGCCTCCGCGACGACCCGCGGCCGGGCCTCGCGACCCCGGTCAGGCTGTGGCGGGCCGGCACACGCCGCGGCCGCGACCTGCACGTCGCGGACCGAGGCCCGCTCGCGCACCCGTACCCACTCGGCCACGGGGTCGGCGCCGCCGCCCAGCGGGGTGCAGATGAGCAGGTGCATGCCGGGTTCCGTCGCCTGCAGCCGGTAGCTGCCGTTCGGGGCGGTGCGCGTGCGGTCCTGCTGTGCCCCCCGCACGTCGGCCAGCGTGAGCACCGCCTGGACCGGCGTCCCGTCGGTCGCCCGGACGCGCCCGTGCAGCGCGGGGACCGCCCGGCCGAGGGGCCGCCCGGCCGGGAGGGCGGCGTCGGCGAGCGAGACCAGCGCGTCGTGCAGATGGCCCAGCTCGTGCACGCCACGGCGGACCTGCGCATCGGTCACGTCCACCGCGGAGAGCAGCTCGATGGTGGCCACCGTGCGGTCCGGGTCGACCGCCGGGTCGTCCGCCCCGAGCGCGTCGACCAGCTCCACCGTGCGCTCGACCACGTGGACCAGCACCGCACGGAGCTCACGGTCCGGCGGGACGGCGCCCTCCCCGACCCACCGCACCAGGCTCCGCGCGTGGTGCGCGAGCGACGTGTAGATCATGAGGCGCCGGCCGCGCTCGCCGTTCCTCGGGAAGGGCGCGGGCCGCAGGAGCGTGGCGTTGAGCAGCAGGAGCTGGTGCAGCCGGGCGTCCAGGGCGCGGGAGGCCCCGGCGAGGTCGATCTCGGCGTGGGCGACCCCGGCGTCCGCCGGGCCCCGCAGGGTCCGCAGGAGGTCCTCGAGGAGGGCGCGGAGCTGGCCGAGCAGCGCCCGCCGGGCCGCCGTCGCGGCCACCCGCGTGGGGATCGGCAGGACGAGCGCGGCCACGGCGACGCCGATCGCGCCGCCGACCGCGGTCTCGGCGAGCCGCAGCAGCATCAGCTCGGGGGTGAACGTGCCGAGCAGCGCGTAGAGCTCGCCGAGCAGCAGGGTGATGAAGAAGGTCATCAGCGCGTACGAGATGCGCATGAGGTAGAACGCACCGAAGATCGACGCCAGGATGAGGGGCAGCGCCACCGCCAGGCCGTGCCCGGTCAGCGCGACGAGCGGGATCGCCGCGAGCAGCCCCAGCATCGTGCCGAGCACCCGGTTGACGGCCTTGACGATGGTCTGCCCCGCCGTCGCGGTGCCGGTGAAGGCGAGGAACGCAGCGAGGACCGCCCAGTAGTAGCGCTGACCGGAGATCGCGTCGCCCGCCGTGATCGCCAGCCCGGTGGCGACGGCGACCTGCACGGCCTGCCGGGTGGTCAGGGAGAGCCGGGTCCACCAGGCCCCCGTGCGCCCCTCCAGCATCTCGGCGATCAGGCCGGCGGACCCGGGCATGGCCCCGCCGAAGAGCTGGACGGCGGGGACGAAGCCGGACTCCGCGTGGTCCCCCTCGCGCGCCGGGCGCGCGGCGTGTCGCTGGCGGTGCCCCTCGACCAGCCCCTGCGCTGCGGCCGCCGTCCGGCGGACGACCTGGGCGATCGTGGGCGGGGCGTGCTCACCCGAGCCGGTCGGCCGGGGCACGGCGACGGGCAGTGGGCGGTCCGCGCCGACCGCCACCGCGTCGAGCGCGCGGGCCCGGCGCTCGACCTCGTCCCACGACCCGGTGCGCAGCCCGTCGAGCACCGCGACGACCCCGCCGCGCACGTCGGCCGGGAGCCACGGCCCGCAGGCCGCGAGCAGCCGCACGGAGTCCGCGAGGGCGCGGGTGGCGAGCTCGTCGTCGATCAGGGCGTGCCGGACGGCCCGGGAGGTGGCGTCGTCGACGACGGCCCCGGGCGTCCCGAGCTGCCCGTCGATGATCAGCGCCGCCTCGTTGACCTGGACGAGCTTGCTCTCCAGGCGCGCGACCAGGTCGCCGGAGCGGTCGTCGTGCGCGTCGGCGAGCAGGGCCGCGGCGGCGTCGGCCACCCCCCGCACCCGGCCGTCGAACCCCCGGACCATGCGGGCGAGCACCGCGTGGTTGCGCACCGGCCACACGACGAGCGACAGCAGCAGCGACCAGGCGGTGGCGATCCCGACGGCGAGGGCGACCACCGGGAGCTGACCGGGCTTCAGCAGGAGGAACAGGGCGAAGAAGTAGCCCATGAACGCGACCATGCCGCCGTTGAAGTACCGCGGCCCGAACCGGCGGATCGCGACGGCGACGAACATGACCAGCACGAACACGACCAGGGACAGGACCCGCCGGTGTTCGACGGCGAGCGCGACCCCCATCCCGGCGAACAGGAACAGGGGCAGGCAGAGCAGGGTGACCGCGCGTCCGCCGGGCGTGGGGTCGGCGACGCCGAACGACGCCATCATCGTGAGGACGGCGCCGATCATCATCGGGACCATGGGCGGGATGCCGAGGGCGGAGGCCACGAGGTACTCGATGCCCAGCGCCACGCCGACGCCGAACGCCGCGCGGGCGGCGGAGGTGAGCCGGTTCAGTCCCGGGTCGGAGGCCGCCAGGCGATCCCATCGGTCCGCACGCCGCCCGCCGACTGCCACCACCATGCAGCTCCTCCCCGTCGGCGGGCACACGTCCGCCCACAGCGAATTAGTTGTTGTTGCTAATCGTAACCGCTCTCTCCCGGCACAGCCCCGGTCCGCTCAGGCCAGGCTGCGGTAGGAGGGCCAGGACCCGCCCGCGGTGGTGACCGGGGTCGCAGCCAGCACGGCGCGCACCACGGCGCGGCTGACGACACCGGCGGCCGCCGCATGCAGCGCGAACAGCTCCTCGGGGCCCGGGGCCGGGCGGTCGCCGGTGGCCAGGGCGAAGATCACATCGCCGTCCATCACGGTGTGCACCGGGTCGAGGGCCCGGGCGTACCCGTCGTGCGCCACGGTCGCGACCCGCCCGCACCCCGCCTTGTCCAGCGTCGCGTCGGTCGCGACCACCGCGAGCGTCGTCGCCGTGCCGGGGTCGCCGACGCCCGGGCGGCGCAGGGCGCGGCCGAGCGCGCGGACCGCGCCGGGCGCGGGCTCGGCGTCGGGGAACTCGCCGGGCAGGCCGTGGCGTGCGCCCAGCAGTCGGCCGGTCGGCTCGTGCACGGCCGATCCCACGGCGTTGACCACGACCAGCGCGGCGACGGTGAGGCCACTGTCCAGGACGACGCTGGCCGTGCCGACGCCGCCCTTCAGCCCGCCCGCCGTCGCGCCCGTCCCCGCCCCGACGACACCCTCCGCGACCGGTCCCCCGGCGGCGGCGTCGTAGGCGGCCGCGCCGGTCCCGGCCGTGGGGCGGGCCGTGAAGCGGCCGCCGCGGCCGAGGTCGAAGAGCACCGCGGCGGGCACGATCGGCACGACCCCGCCCGTCACGGGGAACCCCTCGCCCGCGGCCTCGAGCCGCTCCATCACACCGTGCGCGGCGGCCAGGCCGTAGGCGCTCCCACCCGAGAGCACGACCGCGTGGACCCGCTGCACCGTGTTGCCCGGGGCCAGCAGGTCGATCTCCCGGGTCCCGGGCGCCGCTCCCCGGACGTCGGCGCCCGCGACCGCGCCGCCGGGCGGGCAGAGCACCACCGTGGTGCCGCTCAGCGCGTCCTCGCCGGCCACGGCTGCGTGCCCCACCCGGATCCCGGGGACGTCGGTGATCGCGTTGTGCGGGCCCGCGTGCATGGGCCGATCCTCGCACCCGGCCGCGGCGGGTCCGCAACGCGGCAAACGCCGGGAGCGCCGGCCCGGGAACGCCGAGGGCCGGCGACCCGTGCGGGTCGCCGGCCCTCCGGTCGTCGGACCGGGTCAGCTCTTCCGCAGGCTGCGGATGATCAGGAAGATCGCGAGCAGCACGCCGAGCCCGCCCGCGACCGGGACGAGCCGCTTGACGATCGGGGCGCCCGCGGTGTCGAGCAGGTCGATGGCGTCGACGCTGCTCTTCATCGGGGCGGGCTTGGTGGCGGCGGGCTGGGCCGCGCTGGAGCTCGACTGGGTGCCCATCGGGGACGGGACGGTGGCGTCCGGGGTCTCCGAGGCCACGCCGCCGGCCGTCGGGGTCGCCGGGGCGGCCGTCGTCGCCGGGGTGACGGGCTCGGCCGGGGCCTCCTGCTTGGCGGTCAGCTTGTCGGCGAGGCAGGACGAGAACTGCCCGATGATCTTGTCGGCGACGTCGGAGATCACACCGCGGCCGAACTGCGCCGGGCGGCCGGTGATGGTCATGTCGGTGACCATCGTGACCTCGGTCTTGTCCGGGCCGTCGGCCTTCATCGTGCCGGTGACCTTCGCGGCCGCCGTGCCGTTGCCGCGCGAGTCGCGGCCGGTGGCGTCGATCACGACCTTGTGGTTCGCGTCGTCGCGCTCGATGTAGGTGCCCTTGCCCTTGTAGGTCAGCGAGATCGGGCCCAGCTTCACCTTCACCGTCCCGGTGAAGGAGTCGCCCGTGTACTCCGTCAGCGTGGCGCCGGGGAAGCAGGGGGCGACGGTCTCCGGGTTGTTCAGGGCCGCCCAGGCGTCCGCGATGGGCGCCGCGATCGTGAACTTGTTCTCCAGCTGCATGACTTCCAGTCTCCTCGTCGACGAGCCCGCCACGCCTCGGGACGGGCGGAGCTCCTGGTAGGAGAAACGGCGGGACGCCTGCCCGGGCCCCGGGCAGGCGTCCAGCCGTCCTCGCGAGTGCCTCAGCCGGCGGCCGCCAGCACCGCCCGGCCGGTGAGCACCCTGGCCAGGTGCTCACGGTAGTCGGCCGCGGCATCGGCGTCACTCGGAGCCGCCGTGCCCTCCGTCGCGTGCTCGGCGGCGGCACGGACCGTGTCCGCGGTCGCGGGCTGGCCCACGAGGGCCTGCTCGACGCCGGTGGCCCGGATCGGCGTGGTGCCCATGTTGGTGAGCCCGATGCGGGCCTCGGCGATGGAGCCGCCCTCCACCCGCAGCGCGGCGGCCACGGCCACCATCGACCAGGCCTGCGCGGTGCGGTTGAACTTCTCGTAGTGCGAGCTCCAGCCGGTGTACTTCGGGAACCGGACCTGGGTGAGGATCTCGCCCTCGCCGATCGCGGTGGTGAAGTAGTCGACGAAGAACTCGCCCGCCGGCACCGTGCGGGTCCCGGAGGAGCCGGCGATCACGAACTCGGCGTCGAGCGCCAGGGCGACCGCGCCGAGGTCGCCGGCCGGGTCGGCGTGCGCCAGCGCGCCGCCGAGGGTGCCGCGGTGGCGCACCTGCGGGTCCGCCACGGTCGCGGTGGCCTGCGAGAGCAGCGTCACGTGCTGCTTGACCAGGTCGTCGCGCATCACGTCGTGGTGCGGGGCCATGGCGCCGATGGCGATCCGGTCCCCGTCCTCGCTGATCTGGCGCAGCTCCGCGATGCCGCCCAGGTCGACGACCAGCGACGGTGCGGCGAGCCGGAGCCGCAGCACCGGCAGCAGGCTCTGCCCGCCGGCGAGGATCTTGGCGTCGTCCCCGCCCTGCTGCAGCGCGCTGACGGCCTCCTCGACCGACGACGGCCGGACGTAGTCGAACTTGGCGGGGATCACTGGACCTCTCCCTGCGGGTTGTTGGGGTCGATGGAGCCGAGGCCGGCGCCCGGCGAGTGGGTGTCGACCGGCGTCTCCTGGGTGGAGCGGCCGCGGGCCTCCTGGATGGCGCGCCAGACGCGCTGCGAGGTCGTCGGCATCTCGATGTCCGTGACGCCCAGGGGCCGGAGCGCGTCGAGCACGCCGTTGACGATCGCCGGGGTGGAGGCGATGGTGCCCGCCTCGCCCACGCCCTTGACGCCGAGCGGGTTGGAGGTGGCCGGGGTGCTGACGATCTCCGTGGTGAAGCTCGGCAGGTCGGCCGCCGAGGGCAGCGTGTAGTCGACGAAGGTGCCGTTGACCAGGGTGCCCTGGTCGTCGTAGTTGGCCTCCTCGAACAGCGCCTGCGCGATGCCCTGGGCGAGGCCGCCGTGCACCTGACCCTCGGCGATCAGCGGGTTGACGACGTTGCCGATGTCGTCGACGCAGACGTAGTGGCGGAGGTTCACCCGGCCGGTCTCCGTGTCGACCTCCAGCGCGGCGAGGTGCGTGCCGTGCGGGAAGGAGAAGTTCTCCGGGTCGTACACCGCGTCGGAGTCGAGCGAGGGCTCCATGCCCTCCGGGTAGTCGTGCGCCATGAACGCGGCGAACGCGATCTCCTGGATCGCCTTGCCCTTGTCCGTGCCGCGGACGGTGAACTGCCCGGCGTTGAACTCGATGTCGCCCTCGTCGGCCTCGAGCAGGTGCGCGGCGATCTTCTTCGCCTTCTCGACGACCTTGTCCGCGGCCATCGTGATCGCGATGCCGCCGACGACGAGCGATCGCGAGCCGTAGGTGTCGAGGCCCTTGGGCGACGACGCGGTGTCGCCGTGCAGGATCTCGACGTCCTCGAACGGGACGCCCAGCTTGTCCGCGACGATCTGGGAGAACGCCGTCTCGTGGCCCTGGCCGTGCGCGGAGGCGCCGGTGATGACCTCGACCTTGCCGGTGGCCAGCATCCGGATGCTCGCGGCCTCCCAGCCGCCGGCGCCGTAGGCCAGCGAGCCGAGCACGCGCGAGGGCGCCAGGCCGCACATCTCGGTGAAGGTCGAGATGCCGATGCCCAGCTGGACCTTGTCGCCGCGCTCGCGGCGCTCGGCCTGCTCGCGGCGCAGGGCGTCGTAGTCGAAGAGCTCCTTGGCCCGGGCGGTGGCCTGCTCGTAGTTGCCCGAGTCGTAGGTCAGCCCGCACACCGTGGTGTACGGGAACTCCTCGTGCTTGATCCAGTTCTGCTCGCGCAGCTCCAGCGGCTCGCGGCCCAGCTCGACGGCGAGCTCGTCCATGATCCGCTCGATGGCGAAGGTGGCCTCGGGACGGCCGGCGCCGCGGTAGGCGTCCGTCAGGGTCTTCGTGGTGAAGACGTTGGTGTCCTGGAAGCGGTACGCCGGGATCTTGTAGATGGCGTTGAACATGAACGCGCCCAGCACCGGCACGCCGGGCCCGACCAGCCCGAGGTAGGCGCCCATGTCCGCGAGGAGCTTGACGTCCAGGGCGGTGATCGTGCCGTCCTTCTTGGCGGCGATCGTGATGTCCTGGATCTGGTCGCGCCCGTGGTGGGCGGCGAGCATGCTCTCCGACCGGGTCTCGGTCCACTTGACCGGCCGGCCCAGCTTCTGGGCCAGCAGGACGGTCATCATCTCCTCGGGCAGCACGCCGATCTTGCCGCCGAAGCCGCCGCCCACGTCGGGGGCGATGACCCGCACCTTGGACTCGGGGACGCCGAGCGTCACCGTGGTCATGGTCCGCAGGATGTGCGGGATCTGGGTGGCCGAGTAGATGACCATCTGCTCGCCGGTCGGGTCGACCACGCACGAGCGCGGCTCCATGAACGCCGGGATCAGGCGCTGCTGGCGGAACCGGCGCCGGACGACGACCTGGTCCGGGTCGGCCTCGGCCGCGGCGATCGCGTCGGCGGCGCTGCCGCCGGTGCCGGCCTCGCCGGAGTCGAAGACCCAGGTGGCGGACTCGTTGGTGCCCAGGTCGGGGTGCACGAGGGTGGCGCCCTCGGCGAGCGCGGCCTCCATGTCGAGGACCGGGTCGAGCGGGTCGTAGTCGACCTCGACGAGATCGGCGGCGTCCTTGGCCTCGGCGGCGCTGCGCGCGACGACGACCGCCACGCCCTCACCGGCGAAGTGGACGGTGTCCTTGGCCAGGACGGGGCGCTGCGGGGCCTTCTGGTCCGGGGTGATCGGCCAGGCGCAGGGCATGCCGACCTCGTCGGCGCCGAGGTCCGAGACGGTGTAGACGCCGTGGACACCCGGGGCACGCTTCGCCTCGGTCGTGTCGATGCCGGTGATGCGCGCGTGCGCCAGCGGGGAGCGGACGATCGCCACGTGCAGCGTGCCGGGCGGGGTGATCGCGTCGGTGTAGCGGCTGCGGCCGGTGATCAGGCGCGCGTCCTCCTTGCGGACGCGGGCCTTGCCGAACTCGAGTGCGGTGGTGTCGGCGGTCGCGGTCATCTTCCTCAGTCTCCTGCGACGGGGGCGGGCGTCTCGGTCGGGGCGGACGCGCCGGGCTTCATCATCTGGGCCGCGCGCTGCACGGAGCGGATGATGTTCTGGTAGCCGGTGCAGCGGCAGAGGTTGCCCTCGATGCCCTCGCGGACCTCGCCCTCGTCGGGGTCGGGGTTGTCCCCGAGCAGGTCGACGGCGGCCATGATCATGCCGGGGGTGCAGTACCCGCACTGCAGGCCGTGACACTCGTTGAAGGCCTTCTGCACCGGGTGCAGCTCGCCCTCGCGGGCCAGGCCCTCGATGGTCAGCACCTCGCCGCCGTCGGCCTGGACGGCCAGGACCGAGCAGCTCTTCACGCTCTGCCCGTCGAGGTGGACGGTGCAGGCACCGCAGTTGCTCGTGTCGCAGCCGATCAGCGTGCCCGTCTTGCCGAGCCGTTCCCTGAGGTACTGGACCAGCAACATGCGGGGCTCGACCTCGTCGGCGTAGTTCACGCCGTCGACGGTGACCCGGACCTCTGCCATGAGTCTCTCTCCCAACCGCGGTGGTGGTCGCGTCCTCCGGGAGAGCCACCGGTCGCCGGTGCGCTCTCGGGCCGCGCACAGGGCTGTGGCGGCGAGCACATCACACTCCCGATCTTCATGCGGTGCAAGGCACCCGGACGGGACGCCCACCGGCACCGGCGGCCCGTTCGGACGTAGGTCCGCACTCGCGGTCGCACCCCTCGATCGGATCCGCAGGCGCGGCGTGCCGACGGGTTGCCAATCACCCGAGCGGACCAATCCTCTCGGGGGGTGGGCTCACTTCCGACCGGGTGAGGCGGGGCGCAGGGCGGCCGTGTCGCGGGCCTTCCAGGCCCCCCACCAGAGCCCGGCGCCGTACGCCAGGTCGTCCAGCCGGTGGGCGACCAGGTGGGTCACCGGGTCCGGTCGGACGGCCGGGTCGTACCGCCGGTGGGTCCACCAGTCCCCCAGCCCCTCGGCGACGCCGGCGAGCAGCACCGCGCGCCGCGCCCGCCGGGAGAAGGGCAGCAGGGCGGCCGCGAGCGGCCAGTGGTGCCGCAGCAACGCGTTCGCCACCTGCAGGCCCGCGCCGGAGAGCCCGAGCCCGGCCAGCCGGGCCGCCGAGACTCGTGGCCGTTCCAGCCGGGAGAGCTTGCGGGACAACCGTTCCGCCGCGACGCCGGTGACCGCCGCCGCGACCGGGACCGACCATCGGCGCTGGGCCAGCAGCGCGGCGCAGGCCGCGGCCGTCCACGGGCTGAGCACCATCGGCGGCACCGCGCCGCGGTGCCGGCGGGCGAGCGGTGCGGCGCCGGTGCCGTAGTAGGCCTTGCGCAGCCACCACGCCCCCGGCGAGGTCCGGTGGTCGTGCGCGACCCGGGCGGCGGGCTCGTAGCGCAGGCGCCGGCCGGCCGCGTGCAGCCGCAGCACGAGGTCGACGTCCTCGGCGACGTGCATGTCCTCGTCGAACCCCGGGCCGACGGCGTCGCGCCGGACCAGCATCGCGGCGCTCGGGACGTAGGCGACCCGGCTGCGCGGCACGATCAGGGCGGGGTCGGGGCCGAGGTCCAGGCTGGACCGCACCGCCTCGTAGCGGCCGATCAGGCTCCGGAGGCGGAGCCTGCGGAGCCGGCCGTCGGGACCGTCGGGGTGCAGCGCGACGATGCGCGGGGCCACCAGCGCGACCGCGGGATCGGCGAGGTGGTCCAGCAGCGGGTCGAGCCAGCCCTCCTGCGGCACGACGTCCGAGTCCAGGAACATCACCAGCGGTGTGGTGGCCGCGGCGAGCCCGGCGTTGCGGGCGGCGGCGGGTCCGCGCGGGGTCTCGTGCCGGATCACGCGGCCGTGCGCCGCCTCGACGGTGGCGGCCAGGCCTTCGGGATCCGCGCCGCCGTCGTCGACCACGATCAGGCCGCCGAGATCGTCGGGCAGCGCGGCGAGCAGCCGGTCGAGGGGGCGGTCCTTCACCGGGACGACCACGGTGACCTCGCCCCGCCCCGGCCCGCCCGGGATCGGGTGGGCGGGATGGGCGAAGCCGGAGTCGAGCAGTGTGCGGGCCAGGGCCCGGGAGGTCGGGTCGGCGACGGTCACCGTGTCGCCGGCGCCGAGGACGGTCTGCGCCCGCGGGCTCAGGTGGACGAGCTTGGGCGGCGCCCCGCCGAGCAGCGCCGCCCCGCCGTCGCGCCCGGCGAGCCGGCGCACCCGCCGGTCCAGCACCACGCGCATCCCGTCCGGCAGCGTCCCCGTCGAGCCCACCCCGGGATCCAAACACGCGGCGGTGGTTCGGGGGCGGCGCGGTGACGTGGCACTCTCGCCCCGTGTCCTCCGGTGATCCGCTGCTGCCCCGCTACGGCGAGCGCTCGCTGGCCGAGGTGTTCCCGGCCGTCCTCGCCGCGCTGGGGGTGCCGGGGCCGGCACCCGCGATCCCGCTGCCGCCGGTGCGCGCGGCCGCGGTGCTGCTCGTCGACGGCCTGGGCGCCGACCTGCTCCGCACCCACGCCGACGACGCCCCGTTCCTGGCCTCCCTCGGCGGCGAGCCGCTGACCGTCGGGTTCCCGTCGAGCACCTCGATCAGCATCACCTCGCTCGGCACCGGGCTGCCGCCGGGCGGGCACGGCGTGGTCGGGATCAGCTTCCGCGCCTGCGGCGACGCGCTGCTCGACTCGCTGAAGTGGACCTCCTACGGCGTGCCCGAGCCGGCCGACCTGCGCGAGACCCTGCCGCCCGAGCAGGTCCAGCCCGAGCCCACCGCGCTCGAACGGGCCGCGGCCGACGGCGTGCAGGTCACGGCCGTCGGACCGCGGGCCTTCCGCGGTTCGGGGCTGACGCGTGCGGCGCTGCGCGGCGGGCGGTACCACGGCGTGCTGGCCCTGGGCGACCTCGCCGCCGGGGTGGTGGACGCGCTCGCGGAGCCGGGCCGCCGGCTCTGCTACGGCTACCACGCCGACCTCGACACCCTCGGGCACGTGCACGGCCCCGGCTCCCCCGCCTGGCGCTACCAGCTGGGGCAGATCGACCGGCTCGCCGCGACGATCGCCGACCGACTGCCGCCGGACGCGCTGCTCGCGGTCACCGGGGACCACGGGATGGTGCAGGTGACCCGCCGCTACGACGCGGACGAGCTCCCCCCGCTGCGGCACGGCGTCCGGTTGCTCGGCGGGGATCCCCGGGCCCGGCACGTCTACGTCGAGGAGGGGGCTCTCGACGAGGTGCACGCCGCCTGGCGGGAGACCCTCGGCGAGGACGCGTGGATCGTCACCCGGGACGAGGCCGTGGCCGCGGACTGGTTCGGCCCGCTCGGACCGCACGTCGCGGACCGCATCGGGGACCTCGTCGTCGCGATGCGGGGGTCGGCCGGCGTGGTGCGCACGCTCGCCGAACCGGTCCTGGCGGGCCTGCCCGGTCAGCACGGCTCGCTGACCGCGGAGGAGCAGCTCGTGCCGCTGTTGGTGACTACCGGGCGGTGAGGCGGTCGAGGTCGAGGGTGACCGGCACGCCGCTCACCTCGGTCGTGACCTGCCCGCGGTGCTCGCCCGCGAGGTCGTAGTCGCCGTCGACCAGCACGTACGCCGTCAGGACGGTCGGGTTGGCCAGGTCGACGACCCAGTACTGCGGAATCCCGGCGTCGGCGTACTCGGAGAACTTGAGGACCCGATCGACGCGGCGTGTGCCGTCGGAGAGGATCTCGACCGCGAGCAGCACGTCCGACGCGCTGTACCGCGGTGGGTTCTGCTCGTACAGCGCCGTGCGGGTCACGATCACGTCGGGCGCCCTGATGGTCAGGGGCACGGCCTCGAGCAGCACCTCGACATCGACCAGCGGGATCAGCTCGTGAGGCAACGCGTCGTCGAGACCGGCCGCCAGACGCGCATTGGCCCGTTGATGTCTCGACACGGGCTTCGCCGCCATGACCAGCATGCCCTCGCTCATCTCGAGCCGGAACTCGTCGCTCTCCGGCAGCGCTTCCCACTCCGCGAGCGTGAGCGGGTGGCTCGGCCACGACAGGGTCATCGCACGTCTCCTTCCCGGACCCATGATGGCAGCCGGGACCGACGATCCGGGGCACGTCGGCCGGATCGGGCGCGCATAACCGCGGTGCCGTTCACCAGCGTGAACGAGCAGGCGAACGCGGGTCAGGACCCGTACGCCAGCCGGCCGGTCTCCTCGTCGGGTTCCCACCCCGTGACGGCTGGGGTAAGCGCGTCCGTCATCGCGGCGAGCAGGGCCTCGCCCTCCTCGGCGGTGGCGCCGCGCGGGTCGCCGAGCACACCGTTCGGGCTCACCCCGGCCACCCCCTTCTCCCGCATCACCGGCAGCAGTTCACGCAGCGGTGCGGTCGCCCCCGGCTCGCGCTCGCGGCCGACCCCGGCGGGGTCGAGCGCCAGCATCAGCGCGGTCTCGGTGCGGCCGGCGTGCGCGTCGCCGGGGACACCCGGTGCGACGCAGGGCACCCACGCGGCGTCGCGGCCCTCGTACCGCAGCAGCCGGACGGCCTCGACGAGCGTGCCGACGTTGCCCCCGTGGCCGTTGACGAACAGCAGCCGGGCCGCCCAGCGGCAGGCCGACCGGCCGAGCTCGACCAGGACCGCCCGCAGCGCCTCGTGCCCGATCGAGACGGTGCCCGGGAAGCCCTCGTGCTCCCCCGCCGCCCCGTAGGCGACGGCCGGGGCGAGCACCAGATCGGGGTCGCGCCGCTCCAGCCGGGCGGCGACCCGCTCCGCCACGCGCACGTCGGTGGTGAGCGGCAGGTGGGGCCCGTGCTGCTCGACCGAGCCCACCGGGACCACCAGGGTCCGGGGTGGACCGTTGCGCAGGACCGTCCACGTGAGCTCGTCGGCCCTCATCCCCGACCTGCGCGCACGGAGTTGTCCACAGTGTGGATCCACAGGTGGACACCACTCTCAGGTTTCACAGGCTCACCGCCAGCCGCTCGCCGTCGCGCACCGCGGCGTCCATCCGCCGCGGGGCCAGGCAGTCACCGATCCGGTGGACCCCCGGGCGCTCACGCAGGGTGGGCCACAGGGCGTCGTCCGGCTCGGCGGGGATCGCGCAGACCACCGCGTCGACCTCCCTCGTCTCGGTCCTGCCCGTGGGATGGTGCACCAGCGTGGCCCGGCCGGGCGCGACGGTCGTCACCAGCCGGTCCGTGGTGAGCCGGATCCCGGCGGCGTGGGCCCGGCGGCGGAAGCCCTCGCGGTCGAGCGTGAGGCCGAGGTCCTGGCCGACCACCATCCCCGGTGCCACGATCTCCACCGTGCAGCCGCGAGCGGCGAGCAGTTCGGCCACCGAGGTGGCCTGGTGGAAGCCCAGCTCGTCGACGACGAGCACGGTGCCGGTGGGCGCGGCGCTGCCGTCGAGGACGTCCCGGACGTCGAGGGCGCCGGGCCACCGGCGGGCGGGCCGGGCCCCGGTGGCGAGGACGACGACGTCGGCGTCGAGGTCCTCCGGCTCGCCCCGCCGGAACTCCACACCGGACCGTTCGCCCTCGGCGACGAGGTCGCGGACGACGTGCGCCAGCTCGCCGCGTCCCGGGGCGAGCGCGGCAAGGGCCAGCTGGCCGCCCAGCCGGTCCCGTTCGTGGAGCGTCACCCGGTGGCCGCGCGCGGCGGCGGTGGCGGCGGCCCGCCGCCCGGCCGGCCCGCCGCCGATCACGAGCACGCGCCGCGGCACACCCGGGGCCGGCAGGGGGACCGACTCGTGGCCGGCCCGCGGGTTCACCGCACAGCCCAGCGGCCGGTTCATCCCGACCCGGCCGACGCACTCCTGGTTGCAGCCCACGCACACCCGCGTCGGGCCGCCCGGCGCGGCGAAGTTCGGGGAGGCGATCTGCCCGCGCGCGACGCCGACGAGGTCGCAGTGGCCCTCGACCAGTGCCTGCTCGGCGAGCGCGGGCCCGGTGAACCGCCCGACCGCGATCACCGGGAGCCGCACGGCCGCGCGGACCGCCGACGGGATGAAGGTCGCGTAGTTGGCCGGCGTGTGCATCGAGGCCTCGATGAGGTGCAGCGACGCCGTGGCCACGCCGATCGAGGTGTTGAGGTGGTCGACCTCGCCCGTCGCCTCGAGCAGGCGGGCCAGGGCGACGCCCTCGTCCAGCCCGATGCCGCCCTCGATGCCCTCCTCGCCGCCGAGCCGGACGCCGAGCACCCGGTCGCCGAGCTCCCGCCGGACCGCCGCCACGATCCGCAGGAGCAGCCGGGCGCGGTTCTCCAGGGCGCCGCCGTAGGCGTCGTCGCGGTGGTTGGTGGCGGGTGAGAGGAAACAGCGGACCAGGGAGGCGTGCGAGCACTGCAGCTCGACGCCGTCGAACCCGCCCTCGACGCAGTGCCGCGCGGTCCGCGCGTAGCCGGCCACCACCTCGTCGAGGTCCTCCTCGGTCATCGCGACCGGGACCTCGCGGAACATCGGGTCCGGGACCGGCGACGGGCCGCGGACCGGCTCGCGGGAGTACAGGCCGGAGGACTGCGGCCCGTTGTGGTTGAGCTGGGCGAGGACCACGGCGCCGTGGGCGTGCACGGCGTCGGTGATCGCGCGGTAGCCGGGCAGCACCGCGGGATCGTGGCCGCGGATCAGCTTCTCGTACGGCCGGTCGTGCGGGTGGACCGAGTGCTCCTCGGTGATCACCAGCCCGGCCCCGCCCGCGGCGCGCGCGGCGTAGTAGGCGGCGTGCTGTGCGGTGGGCAGGCCGTTCGACGCGTAGCCGGTCAGGTGGGCGGTGAAGACGATCCGGTTCGGCACCCGCAGCCGTCCGGCGTGCAGCGGTTCGTGCAGCATCACGGCACCGGACGCGCATCGGGGCGGTCGGCGCCCACGATCCCTGCCGCGCGGCGGAGACGCTGTACGGCCCGCCGCCCCTCCCGCACCGCCTCGTGCACGGTCCGGGGCGCGACACAGTCCCCCGCCGGCACCAGCCGCGCCGCCGGTCCCCGTGACTCGCGCCCCGAGCCCCCGTGAGTCGTGCCCCGAGCCCCCGCGCGTCGCGCCGTGAGCGCCGTGAGCTCCCGCGAGTCGGGAGATCCGGCACCGCGAGTCGCGAGCTCCGGCACCGCGAGTCGCGAGCTCCGGCACCGCGAGTCGGGAGATCCGGCAGCGCGAGTCGGGAGCTTCTCGTCCCGCAGGAGGCCTCGACGGGCGCGCCACAGGTCGCCGTCGGGCAGGCGGTGGGCGCAGTCGATCACCACGGTGCAGGGGATCTCCCGAGCCGCCCCGTGGTCGACGTCGGTGAGCAGCGCGGTCCCGCCCCCGACCGACCGGAGCCGCGCGAACAGTTCGCGCGCGACGCCCGCGCGCTCGAGCCGGCCGTTGGCGTCGGCGAGGTCGCCGGTGCGGGAGAGCTGGGTGCCGGCGACGGCGTCGGGGGTGACGAGCGCGCACGGCAGCCCTGCCGCGGCCACCTGCTCGGCGATCCCCACACCCGTCCAGTCGCCGATCGGGTCGTGCACGACGACGCGTGCGCCGGCAGGAAGCACGGCGGCGACCGCGTCGGGAGCGGGCGGGTCGGACGGGCGGCGGGGCCCGGCCGCGGCGAGCACCCCGGCCTCGAACTCGCCCGCGGGCAGCACGACGGCGTCGGGTGCGGCGACGAAGGCGTGGGGCGACGGCACGGACCCGGTCGCGAGCACGACGTCGCCGGCCAGATCGGCCGGACGTGCCTCGGCGCCGAGCGCCACCTCCACGCCCAGCCGGTCGAGCTCGCGTTCCCACCACTCGACGAGCAACCCGAAGCGGGCGCGTCCGTGCACCACCGCCGCGTACCGCAGCGCACCGCCGAGCTGCGGGGCCCGCTCCATCAGCCGGACCCGGTAGCCGTACAGCGCCGCCGTCCGGGCGGCCTCCAACCCCGCCGGACCTCCGCCGACGACGAGCAGCTCGCCGGCCGGACCGTGCGGTGCGAGCGGCAGGGCCGGGTCGAGGGTCTCGTGCCCCGAGCGCGGCTCGGCCTCGTCGGTGATCAGCGGGTTCCGCGGGTCGCGCGCGCGGTGCTGGTTGGCGAGGGTGCAGGGGCGGATCCGCTCGGGCGTCCCGGCCCGGACGTGCGCGACGAACCGGGGGTCGGCGATCTGCGCGCGCGTCATCTCGACGAGCGCGACGCCGGCGGCCAGCTCCTCCGCCGCCATGTCGGGGTCCACCACGCTGCCCTGCAGCACGATCGGCACGCCGAGCCCGAGGAAGGAGCGCGCCAGGGGACGGTTGAACCCGGGCGGGGTGTGCAGGTCGGGACGGGTCGCGGGGACGGTCAGCCCCGAGCCCCGTACCGGGACGAGGTAGTCGACGAGCTGCGCGAGGGCCGTCCGCTCTCCCGGATTCGCCGACTCGGTCTCGTGAAACTGCCGACTCGCGGGACTGAAAGTGCCGACTCGCGGAAGTTCAGAGCCCGACTCGCGGGGGGCCACGGCGCGACTCGCGGGATCGGAACTGTCGGCCGGCGGGGTGGAGAGCAGGGCGTGGGCGGAGGTGGGGGTGATGCCCGCCCAGGGGGCGAGCTCGTCGCAGCACAGCCGCAGGCCCAGGACGTGGTCCGGGCCGAGGGCGGCGCGCACCGCCCCGACGACCTCGCGGAGGAGCAGGGAGCGGTCCTCCCCGTAGTCGTCGGGACGGTGGTTGGTCAGCCCGGACAGGAACTGCCGGAGCAGGGAGTGCTGGCCGGCCTGGACCTCGACCCCGTCGAGCCCCGCGGCCACCGCGTCCGCCGCGGCCGCCGCGAAGCCCTCGACGACGGCGTCGATCTCCGCCTGCTCCATGACCTGCGGGACCTCGCGGGACACGACGTCGGGCACCCGGGAGGCGCCCCAGAGCGCCCGCCCGGTGAAGGCGGTGGTGCCCTGCGCGCCGGTGTGCCCGAGCCCGGCGAGCACCAGCGCGTCCGGGCAGGCCGCGCGGATCGCCCGCCAGCCCGGCCCGCAGGCCGCGGCCAGCGGCGCCCGCTCGTACGGCTGGTCCGACCCGTGCACGGACGCCGTCTCGGTGACGATCACCCCGCACCCGCCCGCGGCCCGCTCGGCGTAGTAGGCGACGTGCCGCTCGGAGAGCGCGCGCCCGCGGCCGAGGTTGGTGACGTGCGGCCCGAACAGGATCCGCGACGGCGCCGATCGGCCGCCGAGTTGCAAGGGCGAGGTGAGCATCGGAAGGTGGGTCGCGCGGCGCCGGACCCGTCGTCCCCGGGTCCGGCGCCGGCGGTCTGTGGGGTTACGAGCCGGCGACCGGGAGCCGCAGGCCCGAGTCGGTCTCCGAGGCGCCCAGCCCGGCGAGCGGGCTGGTCTCGCAGGCGCGGTCGGGCCGTCCCGAGACACGCGGTCCCGTCGAGGGCGCATCGGGACGGCCCATGCTCAGCTGCAGCAGGACCGGCGCCTTCTTGCCGAGCTTCGTCCGCGAGTGGTTCACGTCGGACCTCGGGATGACGTGGTCCGCGCCGCGCGCGGCCAGGGCCTGCTCGCCGAACCCGCGCACGCACTCCGGGTCCGGCCCGTCGAGCGGGAGGCCGGTGAAGAACTTGGCCGCCATGCACCCGCCCTGGCAGGAGTCGTAGTGCATGCAGGACTGGCACGCCCCACCGGTCTGCGGCCTGCGCAGCTCGGTGAACAGTTCCGAGGACTCCCACACCCGCTGGAAGCCGCCCTCGTCCCGGACGTTGCCGGCGAGGAAGTTCTCGTGGATCGCGAAGGGGCAGGCGTAGACGTCGCCGACCGGGTCGATCAGGCAGACGACGCGCCCGGCACCGCACAGGTTCAGGCCCGGCAGCGCCTCGCCGAACGCCGAGAGGTGGAAGAAGGAGTCCCCGGTCAGGACCTGGTCGCCGCGGTCGACGAGCCAGTCGTACATCTGCTTCTGCTGCGCGGGCAGCGGGTGCAGCTCGTCCCAGACGTCGGCGCCGCGGCCGGACGGGCGCAGGCGGGTGATCCGCAGCTGGGCGCCGTACTTGTCCGCGATGGCCTTGAACTCGTCGAGCTGGTCGACGTTCTGCCGGGTCATGACGACCGAGATCTTCGGCTGCGCGAAACCGGCCTCGGCCAGGTTCTCCAGCGCACTGATCGCCATGTCGTACGAGCCGGGCCCGCGGACGTAGTCGTTGACCTCCGGGGTCGCGCCGTCGAGCGAGATCTGGATGTCGACGTAGTCGGTCGCCGCCAGCTGCGCGGCGCGCTTCTTGTCGATCTTCAGGCCGTTCGTGGAGAACTTGACCCCGACGTTGTGCGCGATGGAGTAGTCGAGCAGCTCCCAGAAGTCCGGCCGGACCGTGGGCTCGCCGCCGCCGATGTTGATGTAGAAGACCTGCATCCGCTGCAGCTCGTCGATCACGGCCTTGGCCTCGGCGGTCGACAGCTCCCGCGGGTCGCGGCGGCCGGACGAGGACAGGCAGTGGGCGCAGGAGAGGTTGCAGGCGTAGGTGAGCTCCCACGTCAGGCAGATCGGCGAGTTGAGGCCGTACTGGAAGTGATCGACCAGCTTCATCGGGGGCACTCCGGTGTGGTGGTTAGCGGGCTTCGATCGTCCCCGAGGCGGCCAGACCGGCCAGGGCCTTCAGGTAGGCGGGGCGCTGGGCCTCCTCGACGCCCGCGGCCGCGATCGCCGAGTGGACGTCCGGGTGGTCCTCGAGCCCCTTCACGACCTCCACGAGCGGGAGGGTCTTCAGGAAGGAGAGCTTGCGGGTGCCGAAGTGGTACACCAGCGCCCCGAACGGCTCCGGCCGCAGGGACACCTGCGGGCTGCACCGGTAGGGGGCGCCGGGGTCGAAGACGGAGCTGTCGCCGACCCCGGCGGCACCAGCGCTCTCGGCGCTCCTAGTAGACACCGCACATGCCGTCGATGGAGACCTCCTCGACGAGGGTCTCCTCGACGACGGGGGCGTCCTCGAGCTGCTCGGACTGCTCGATCGGGGCCATCGGGTACCTCCTGGTGCGACCTGGTGGACATCGGTGTCGGACGTGCCGGCCGGCAGGTCGGACGATATTGGCACCGGGTGCCTAAAGCAAGGGCGTGCCGGGTGCCCCCTCCCTTCGGAGAGGCCGCCGACGACCGGCCGCCGATCTCCCGCGCCGCCCCGGCGGGCACGTCGGGGCTGGTCGGCGGGCATGCTGGCGCGGTGCCCGCCGCGACCCTGCTGCACCTGACCAGCCCCGCCGAGTGGCGGACGGCGCTCCGCGTGGGCGTCGTGGCGCCGCCCTCGCTCGCCGAGGTCGGCTTCGTCCACCTCTCGACGGCCGAGCAGGTGGCCCTGCCGGCGAACCGGCTCTTCGCCGGGCGCCGCGACCTGCTGCTGCTCGCGGTCGACGCCGCCACGGTCGGCTGCGAGATCCGCTTCGAGCCGGGGACGCACGGCGATCCCGCCGCGATGCGCTTCCCGCACGCCTACGGCCCGGTACCGACCGGGTCCGTCGTCGCCGTCTCGGCCTACCGTCCGGGGACCGACGGCACCTTCTCCGCCCCGCCCGGGCCGCCGGCGCGCGCCGACCACCCCGGACGCCTGCGGGCCGTCGCCGACTCCCTGCCGCGCCGGACGGCGACCGCGGAGGTGCCGGTGGCCGGCGGCCTCGCCGTGCTGAACGACGACGTGCCGTGGTCCCCCGCGCTCAACCGGCTCCTCGTCGACGACGCCACCCCGGCCCAGGAGATCGCCGCCGAGGCGGACCGGGTGCTCGGCGGCGCGGGCCGCGACCATCGCTGCGTGACGATCCGCGGCACCGACCCGGGCCCCGTCGCCCGCGAGCTCGGCCGGTCCGGCTGGTGGGTGCAGCACGACGTCGTCATGGCCCGGGAGGTCGCCGGGGCCGGCCCGGGACCGGTCGCCGAGGAGGTGCCCGTCGACGCCGTCCGGGACCTGTGGGCCGCCGCGTGGCGCCCCGACCTGCCGGCCGACGACCCGCGCCGGCTCCGGCTGCCCGACCGGTACCTCGTCGACGACCGCGGGACCGATCTCCGGATCCTCGCCGTGCGCGAGGGCGGTCGAGCGGGCGGCGAGGTCGTGGCGGCGGCGGCGCTGTTCCTCGACGGCGCGACCGCGGTGCTCGAGGCGGTGGAGACCGCCGCCCCGCACCGGGGCCGGGGACACGGGAACGCCCTGCTCAACGGGGCACTCGCGGTGGCGGACCGGGCCGGCTGCGATCTCCTCGCGCTGCACGCGCAGGCCGACGGCGGGCCCCGCGACTGGTACGCCCGGCACGGCTTCCGGGTGCTCGACGACGCCTGGTCGGCCGGCCGCGAGCCGTGACGGGACACCGACGCGCGGGCTCGCGGCCGGTCGTCGGGGTCACTGCGCGGCCCACCCCTCCGACCCGACGGTTTCCGCCCCCACCTCTCGACGGTTTCCCCCGCGGCCCTCTGTGCCGGCCGTCACGCCGGTCCTAGCGTCCCCGTCGACCGCCATCACCTGCACCAGAAAGGGCTGCCATGCAGGTCGACGAACTGCTCAAGCCGTTCCCGCTCAAGGAGTTCCACCCGTTCCCCAAGGCCCTCCTCGGGCCGGGTGCGCACGAGATGATCGGGCCGGAGGCCCTGAAGCTCGGCTTCAAGAAGACGCTGGTGATGACGTCGGGCCTGCGGGGCACGAACATCGTCCACAAGATCGTCGAGTCGATGAAGTACCACGGCCTCGAGGTCGTGGTGTACGACCAGGTCGAGTCGAACCCCAAGGACTACAACGTCATGGACGCTGTGGGCCTCTACCAGCAGAACAACTGCGACTCGTTCGTCTCGATCGGCGGCGGCTCCAGCCACGACGCCTGCAAGGGCGCGCGCATCTCGGTGGCCCACGACGGCCGCAACGTCAACGAGTTCGAGGGCTTCAACAAGTCCGAGAACCCGCAGAACCCGCCGCACATCGCGGTCTCCACCACCGCCGGCACCGGCTCGGAGACCTCGTGGGCGTACGTCATCACCGACACCACGACGGACCCGGACAACCCGCACAAGTACGTGGCGTTCGACGACGCGTCGGTGACCTCGCTGGCGATCGACGATCCGGTCCTCTACTACGACTGCCCGATCGACTACACCGCGCAGTGCGGGTTCGACGTGCTCGCGCACGCCTCCGAGCCGTACGTGTCCCGGCTGAACTTCCAGCCGTCGCTGGGCAACGCGCTGCACGCGATCAAGCTGACCGCGCAGAGCCTGCGCGCCGCGGTGTGGAACGGCCAGGACCTGGCCGGCCGCGAGGGCATGATGTACGCGCAGTACATCGCCGCGCAGGCGTTCAACTCCGGTGGGCTGGGGATCATCCACTCGATCAGCCACGCGGTGTCGGCCTTCTACGACACCCACCACGGCCTGAACAACGCGATCGCGCTCCCGCGCGTGTGGGCGTTCAACATGCCGGTCGCCTACGAGCGCTTCGCGGACATCGCGGAGGCCATGGGCATCGACACCCACGGCATGACCAAGGTCCAGGCCGCGGAGGCCGCGCTGGCCGCCGCGATCCGACTGCTGCGCGACGTGGGCATCCCGGAGCGGTTCGTCGACGTCAAGGCCGACACCTACTCGAAGAACCGGCTCGGCCAGGGCCCGACCAAGTACTACGAGAACGCCAAGGAGATCAAGGGCGACGCCGCCGACGTCGACCGGATCACCAACCACGTCCTCGGCGACGCGTGCACCCCCGGCAACCCCAAGGAGTGCACCTTCGAGACCGTCCGTCCGGTCGTCGACCACTGCGTCAACGGCGACCTGGACGACCTGCTCAGCTGACCTCGTGACCGGCGACGGCGGGCCGCCGTCGCCACCCACGTCCGCATCAGGTCCGACGGGCCCGCCACGCGGATCCGGCGCACACTGGATCCGTGGCGGGCCCGCCCGCCTGGGCGCCTCCCTCACGTGCGCACCACCGCGGCTCGCCGGCGAGCCGCGCGGAAGGAGTTCCGGCCTTGACCAGCCTGTCCGACGGCCTCTCCGACGGCCCGCAGACCGATCCCGACCCGCCGTTCGAGTCCGTCGACGAGGTCGTGACCGCGCTGCGCGACCAGGGCTACATCGCCGACACCCGGCTCGCCACGACGGTCTTCCTGCTCACCCGGCTGGACAAGCCGCTGCTGCTCGAGGGACCGGCGGGCGTCGGCAAGACCGAGCTGGCCAAGATGCTCGCCGCGGCGACCGGCCGGCGGCTGCTGCGCCTGCAGTGCTACGAGGGCCAGGACGAGACCAAGGCCCTGTACGAGTGGGACTACGGCAAGCAGCTCATGTACACGCAGATCCTGCGCGAGAAGATCGGGCAGGTCGTCGAGGACGCCCCGGACCTGGCCACGGCCGTGGAGCGGATCGGCGAGAACGAGAGCGTGTTCTTCTCCGAGCGCTTCCTCGCCCCGCGCCCGCTGCTCGAGGCGATCCGCTCCGAGCAGCCCGTCGTGCTGCTGATCGACGAGGTCGACCGGGCCGACGAGGCGTTGGAGGCCGTCCTCCTGGAGACCCTCGGCGAGTTCCAGATCTCCGTCCCCGAGGTCGGCACCTTCTCCGCGAAGCAGCGCCCCTACGTGCTGCTGACCTCCAACAACACCCGCGACCTCGCCGCCGCGCTCAAGCGCCGCTGCCTGCACCTGTTCCTCGACTACCCCTCCGCCGAGCGCGAGCTGGAGATCGTGCGGTCGAAGAAGACCGGGCTGGCGGACTCCCTCGCCGAGGAGCTGGTCACCGTCGTGCGCGGGCTCCGCGAGCTCGAGCTGCGCAAGGCGCCGAGCATCTCCGAGACGATCGACTGGGCCCGCACGCTGGCCGTCCTCGGCGTCGACGAGCTGAACTCCCGGATCCTCTCCGACACCGTCTCCGTCGTGGTCAAGTACGACAAGGACGTCACGAAGGCGCTCGACGCGCTGCCCCGGCTCGTCGACCCGAACGCCGTGATCGAGGAGCCGGGGCACGGGCACGGGCACGGCCATGGTCATGGTCATGGTCACTCCCACGACGACCCGGACGGCGACGTCGACGGCCGGCAGAAGCGGGCCGGGAAGGACACCGCAGGCCGGCACGGCGAGGGCGCCTACGGCACCCCGGACTACGCCAGGGGGTCCGAGCGCGACGCCCCCGCCAAGCCCCGGTCGGTCACCTCTGGCCAGGGTTCGCGTTCCTTCGGCCTCGGACGCAGGCGGGCGCTCTAGATGGAGGCCGGCATCCACCGGTTCGTCCGGCTGCTGCGCCTCCGCGGCGTGCGGATCTCGGTCTCCGAGGCCGTCGACGCCATGCGGTGCGCGGCGCAGCCGGGCGTGCTGGCCGACAAGGCGGTCCTCAAGGAGGCGCTGCGCGTCGCGCTGGTGAAGGACCGGCGGGACGAGGCGACCTTCGACGAGGTGTTCGATCTCTTCTTCGCGCTGGTCAAGGTCGGTGAGGCGGAGACCGGGCACGGCCACGGGCACGGCCACGGCGATCTCTCCGACCACGGCACGCTCGACGACTTCACCCTCTCCGAGGACCCCTCGGAGACGCCGCAGCAGGGCCACGAGCACGGCAAGCCGGTCGACATCCGGGACTACTTCGACCCGGAGGACCTGGCGCAGCAGTACAACCTGCACCAGGAGGCCAACAAGATCGACCTCGCCGCGATGACCGAGGAGATCGTCTTCTCCAAGGACGACCAGGGACAACCGCTGTTCGAGGGCAACCGGGTCCAGATCGAGACCGACCGGCTCTCCGGTGCGGGGCTGCCGGGTGACATCTCGACGGCCACCGGCACCAAGGTCGACGCCGACCTGTCCGTCGCCGAGCAGGAGGCCCTGCTGGGCTGGTTGACCGCCGCGGAGGAGGACGCCGCCGCCTCCGCGGGGACGGAGGACGACGCCACCGCGCTGCGCCGCCGCCTCGCCGGCGTCCTGCAGAACCTCCCGGAGGCCGTCAAGGCGCACCTGGAGCGACTGCTGGAGATCGAGCAGCGGATCATCGACGGCGGCGAGGGCGAGGGTCGGACGGCGCAGGTCGACCGGGCGTCGGAGACCGAGCGGATGCAGCTGGAGGACTCGCTGCGCCGGCTCGCGAAGACGCTGCACGGAGCGCTCACGCACCGCCGCCGGGTCTCCCCGCAGGGCCGCATCGACTCGGGCCGCACGATGCGCAGGAACATGCGGTTCGACGGCGTCCCGTTCACCCCGGTGACCGTGCGCCGGCAGGAGGACAAGCCCCGGCTCGTCGTCCTGACGGACGTGTCGCTGTCGGTGCGGGCCACGGCCCGGTTCACGTTGCACCTGGTCCACGGCCTGCAGGACCTGTTCGGGCAGGTCCGGTCGTTCGCGTTCGTGGACGAGATCGCGGAGATCACGGAGCTGTTCGCCGACCACCCCGTGGAGCACGCGCTCGGGCTGGTCTTCGGCGGCGACGTGGTCGACGTCGACGCCACCTCGAACTACGGGCTGGCCTTCGGCCGGTTCCTCGAGGAGCACGGCTCGGCCGTGACCCGGCGCTCGACCGTGCTGGTCCTCGGCGACGGCCGGGGCAACGGCAACGACCCGAACATGGAGGCGTTCGTCGAGATCACCCGGCGGGCCCGGGAGACCCTCTGGCTGACGCCCGAGCCCCGCTACTCGTGGGGGCTGGGCCGTTGCGACCTCCCGGCCTACGCCGAGTACTGCGACCGCGTCCGGGTCGTGCGCGACCTCACCGGCCTGGAGCAGACCACCAACGAGATGGCGGGCGAGCTGATCGGCCGCTGAAGGGCTCGCCAGTACGGAACCACAATGCGCTCAGAACCCGCCCGAACGCGCATGATGGTTCCGTAGTGCGAGGAAGGGGCCGGATTTTCCGCGGTAGGGAACCACAACGCGGTCAGAGGGTGAGCGCGACCTTGCCGACGGTACGGCCGGACTCCAGCTGTGCGTGGGCCTGGCGGAGGTTTTCGCCGGTCAGGCCCTCGAAGGTCTTCGTGAGCGTGGTGCGGATCCTGCCCTCGTCGACCAGCTCCGCCACCCGGTTCAGCAGGTCGCGCTGGGTCGCGTCGGTCTTCTGGAACAGCGGGCGGGTGAACATCAGCTCCCAGTGCCAGGTGATGCTCTTGGACTTCAGCGGGAGCAGGTCCATGCCCGGCGGCTCGTCGATCGCGACGATCTCCCCGCGCGGGGTGAGCAGCTCGGCGTAGGCCTCGACGTTCTTCCCGGAGACCGGGGAGAAGACGTACTGGACGTCCGGGACGACCGAGCGCACCGACTCCACGAGCGAGTGGTGGTCGGCGAGGTGGTCGGCGCCCAGGGCGCGCGCGAACTCCGCCGACTCCTCGCGGGACGCCGTGCCGATCACCTCGACGCCGGTCAGCGTCTTGGCCAGCTGGATCACCATCGAGCCCACGCCACCGGCCGCGGAGACCACGAGCAGGCGACCCGTGCTGGCGGGGCCGAGCCGCAGGGCGTCGAACAGGGTCTCCCAGGCGGTGATCGTGGTCAGCGGCAGCGCGGCCGCCTGCGCCCAGTCGAGGGTGCGCGGCTTGCGGCCCACGAGGTGCTCGTCGACCAGCTGGTACCCGGCGTTGGAGCCGGGCCGGTCGATCGTCCCCGCGTAGTACACCTCGTCGCCGGGTGCGTAGGCCGTGACGGCCGCGCCGACCGCCCGGACCACGCCGGCGGCGTCGAAGCCGAGGACGCGGGGCGCGTCGAGCCCGGCCCGGACCTTGGTGTCGACCGGGTTCACCGAGACCGCCCGCACCTCGACGAGCAGGTCGTGGGGGCCGGGGTCGGGCACCTCGTGCTCGATCTCCGTGAAGGTGAAGGCGTCGATCGCGGTCGTGCGTGTGCTCATGCCCGCGACGGTATCCGAGGGTTACCGGTTACCCGCAAGGGAAACTGCTTCCCTTCGGATACCATGCAGGTCGTGCCCGCCCTGAACGCGCCGCCCGACGCCTACCTGGCCAACTGCCCGTGCCGCTCCGTGCTGGACCTGCTCGCCGACAAGTGGAGCGCGCTCGCCCTCGGCGCTCTGGTCGGCGGGCCGCTGCGGTTCGGCGAGGTGCGGCGGCGGCTGGAGGGGATCAGCCCCAAGGTGCTCACCGCGGTGCTGCGCCGGCTCGAGGAGCACGGGCTGGTCGAGCGGACCGTGTACCCGGCCGTCCCGCTGCACGTCGAGTACGCCCTGACCGAGCTGGGGCGGGACGCCAACGGCCCGCTCGACGCGCTGCGCCGCTGGGTCGAGGCGAACATCGAGCGCTTCCCGTAGTCCCGCCGAGGTGCACCTCCGACCGGGCCGACCCGCTCCTGCCCGGTCGGAGGGTTCGCGGTGCCGGGCCGGACGGTTCCCGGCCCACGGCGGCGCCCCCCTCCCTAGCGTCGGGAGGGACGCGGAAGGGAGCGCCATGATCGGGCTCGCAAGGCTGGACAACGACCTCGCCGGCTGGCTGGACCGCACGCTCGTCGTGCCCGGTGTCCTGCCGCCGGAGCGGTTCGAGGAGGCCTTCGTCGCGATCGTGACCTCCGGCGCGCCCGACCCCGAGGACGCCTGGTTCGCCTTCTACCGCAACACCCTCGACGCGCTGCGCGGCGAGCCGGAGCCGGGCGGCACGAACGCCGAGCTCAAGCCCGTGCACGAGCGTGCCGCCGAGCTCGCCGTCGGGAGCGTACTGGAGCTGGGGGCCTGCTTCGGCTTCCTCGCGCTCCGGCTGGCGGAGGCCGGGCACGAGGTCCTCGCGACCGACCTCGTTCCCGGTGCCGTCGGCCTGCTCGACCGGATGGCCCCGCGGCTCGGGCTCGCGGTCGACACCCTGGTCGCCGACGCCCGTGCCGTGCCCCTGCCCGACGGCAGCGCGGACACCGTGCTGGCCGTGCACCTCCTCGAGCACCTGCCGCCGGAGGAGGGCAAGGCCGTGGTGGCCGAGGCGATCCGGCTCGCCCGGCGCCGGGTCGTCGTCGCGGTGCCGTTCGAGGCGCTGCCCAACGAGACCTGGGGACACGTGACGACCTTCGACGAGGACGCCCTGCACGAGCTCGGCGCCACCACCGGCCTGCCGTACGAGGTCTCGGTCCACCACGGCGGCTGGTTGATCCTCGACCGTTGACGTCACCGTCACCCACGGGGTTGTCTGGGAGCACCTCGACGGGGAGGACCCAGGAGGAGGGCACGGCATGGGCGCCGTCAACACCGAGTTCCGCCTCGGCGGCATCAACCACCTCGCGCTCGTCTGCTCGGACATGGCGCGCACGATCGACTTCTACTCCGGCGTGCTGGGCATGCCGTTGATCAAGACCATCGAGCTGCCCGGCGGCGGCCAGCACTTCTTCTCCGACTGCGGCGGTGGCGACTGCCTGGCGTTCTTCTGGTTCCCCGACGCCCCCGACGGCGTGCCCGGCGTCTCGGCCCCGGCGGTCAAGCCCGGCGAGGGCGACCTGGCCAGCGCGACCGGCTCGATGAACCACGTCGCGTTCCACGTGCCGGTCGAGGAGTTCGAGGAGTACCGGCGCCGGCTCGCGGCCAAGGGGGTCGACGTCAGCCCGATCCTCGACCACGACGACAGCCCGACCACCGTGGCCCGCGAGTTCCACCCCGGTGTCTTCGTGCGCTCGTTCTACTTCCAGGGCCCGGACGGCGAGCTGCTGGAGTTCGCCTGCTGGACCCGGGCCTTCGGGCCGGAGGACGTGACGCACGCGCCGCGGACCGCCGCCGACCGGCGCGTGCCGACGGCGACCGCCTGATGCCGCGGCTGCGCCAGGTCCCCCGCGGCGAGGTCACCGACGAGCGGGTCCTGCGGTACTACGACCTGCTGTTCGGCCCGGACCGCGACCCGGTCGCCGAGCCGGGCACCGCCACCGGCACGCCCGGCGACTGGTGGACGGTGTTCGCGTTGTCCCCCGAGACCTTCCGGCACGCCACGGACGGCTTCGCGCTGTACCGGAACGCCCGGCTCGACCCGGTGCTGCGCGAGCTCGGGCAGTGCCGGGCGGGCTGGGCGCGCGGCAGCCGGTTCGTGTTCTCCCAGCACTGCAAGTCGCTGCGGGGGCTCGGGGTGCCCGAGGAGAAGATCGCGGCGATCCCGGCCTGGTCCGCGGCCGGCTGCTGGACCCCCCTGGAGCGGGCGGTGCTCGCCCACACCGACGCGCTGGTGCTGGACGGCGGGCGGGTGCCGGACGCCGTCGTCGAGGCCCTGCGCGAGGGCCTCGACGACGAGCAGATCCTCCTGCTGACCTACGTCACCTGCCTGTACGAGATGCACGCGACGATCAGCCGGGCCCTGCGCCTGGAGTACGACGACCGCGACGAGCCCGTCACCGAGGTGCCGGCACCCGGGGCCTGAGGGATCGACGCCGCGCCGGACGCCGGCCTGGTCGGACCGGCACCCTGGAGGTCGACCGCGGGCGGCTCAGACGAGCTCGGGCACCCGCAGGTGGGCCAGCGCCAGCTCGAACTCGCGGACCTCGAGGATCTCGGCGCCCAGGTTCTCGGCCGCGTCGGACCGCAGCCGCATGGCCATGTCGCGGCTCGCCGACATCGCCTGCGCGGAGTCGAAGGCCACCGAGGACACCGTGAGGCCCTCGTCGCGGTCCATGAGCAGGCTCGCGCTGCAGAAGCCGTCCATCTCGCCCAGGGCGGGCAGCAGCGTGGTGCGGTAGACCTCCAGGCCGCGGTCCATCACCTCCGGGTTCATGCGGACCCAGGTGACCCGGGTGCACGCCCCCGGTGCCGAGGTGTGGGCCCGGTGCAGGACCCCGATCTCCCACTCGTCGACCTGCGCCGTCCCGTTGAGGGCGTCCGCCGCCCGGTCGCGCAGCGGCCGGACCGCCGCGGCGGAGGCCGTCATCGCGTCCCGGGACTCCCACGCCGTCGTCGCGATGCAGCGGCCCGACTCCCGGTCGACCAGCATCGAGATCCCGATGCACCCGGTCATGTCGAGCACCGCGGGCATGACCTCGTCACGCATCATCGCGATGCCGCGGTCGATGCACTCCCGATGGGCCAGGACGGTGGTGGAGCGTGCGTACACGGCCCACCTCCTTCCGGTCGGGGCGGCGCCCCGGCGGCGCCGCCGGTCGCCGGTCAGCGTCCTCCCGGGCGGCCCGGCGCACAACGGACCTCCGGCCCGGTCCTCGCCCGGGAACGCCGACGTCCCGGCCCCCGCGGAGGGGAACCGGGACGTCGGGAGGGCGGGACTCAGCCCGCGGCGGTCTGCAGCGCCCGCCGGGTCAGCACCGTCACCAGGTGGCGGCGGTACTCCGGGGTGCCCGCGTTGTCGGCCGGGGGCTCGGTGCCCTCGGCGGCCAGCGCGGCGGCCTCCTCGATGCTCTTGCCCTCGGCCAGCGCGGCCTCGGTGGCCCTCGCCCGCAGCGGGGTCGAGCCCATGTTGACCAGCCCGACCCGGCGGGCGCCGTCCGGGGCGGTCACCACGGCCACGGCCACGATCGCCCAGTCGTTGCTGCGCCGGGTGAACTTCTCGTAGGCCCAGCCGGTGCTGCCGGTGCGGGGCACCCGGATCTCGACGATCAGCTCGTCCGGCTCCTTCACCGACGAGAACACGCCGGTGTAGAACTCGGTGATCGGGACCTTCCGCTCGCCCCGCGGGCTGCGGAGCACGATCGTGCCCTCGAGCGCGAGGATCGCGGCGGGCAGGTCCCCGGCCGGGTCGCCGTGGGCGAGCGCGCCGCCCAGGGTGCCGCGGTGGCGGACCTGCGGGTCGCCGACCGTCCGGGTGACGGCCTGGAGCAGCGCGCACTCCTTCGCCAGCACGTCCGAGACGACGATGTCGCGGTAGCGGGTCGCCGCACCGATGGCGACCTCGTCGCCGTCGACCCGGATGTAGTTGAGCTCGGCGAGCCGGCCGATGTCGATGACGACCTCGGGCGCGGCCAGGCGCAGCTTCATGACCGGGAGCAGCGAGTGCCCGCCGGCCAGGACGGTGGCGTCGTCGCCGTGCTCGGCGAGCAGGGCCAGGGCCGCGTCGAGCGAGTCCGGGCGCCGGTAGTCGAAGCCGACGGGGATCACTTGTCGCCCTCCCCGGTGGAGAAGCCCGGCGCCATGGTGCGCTCGCCGGACTCGGCCTCGGCGCGCTGGGCGGCGTCGGGGTCCTTGCCCGCCGCGACCAGCACCGCCCGGACGATGTTGTGGTAGCCCGTGCAGCGGCAGAGGTTGCCCTCCAGCCCCTCCCGGACGTCGGACTCGGTGAGGTCCGGGTTCTCCTCGATGAGGCTGATCGCCGACATCACCATGCCCGGGGTGCAGAACCCGCACTGCAGGCCGTGCTCGGAGCGGAAGGCCTTGGTGACCGGGTGCCCGAGCTCGCCCTGCGCGGCGCCGTCGAGGCCCTCCATCGTGGTGACCGACTGCTGGTCGGTCTGGACCGCCAGCACGGTGCAGGACTTCACCGACTCGCCGTCGACGAGCACCGTGCAGGCGCCGCACGAGGTCGTGTCGCAGCCGATGTTGGTGGCCTTGAGGCCGAGGGTGTCGCGCAGGTAGTGCGCGAGCAGCGTTCGCGGTTCGACGTCGTGGCTGGTGTGCTCGCCGTTGACGGTGATCTCTACCTTCACTTGGCCGACTCCTTCTGGGCCTCGTGGATGGCGGTCCACACCCGCACCGGGGTGAGGGGCATGTCGATGTGGCGGATGCCGAGGTGCGACACGGCGTCGATCACCGCGTTGTGCACGGCCGGGCAGGACCCGATGGTCCCGGCCTCGCCGACGCCCTTGTAGCCCATGGAGTTGATGGTGGTGGGGGTCTCCATGGTGACCAGGTCGAAGCTGGGCAGCTCCGCGGCCGAGGGGATGCCGTAGTCCGCGAAGGTCGCCGTGAGCGGCTGGCCCTCGGCGTCGAACACGACCTCCTCGAGCATCGCCTGCGCGATGCCCTGCGCGATCCCGCCGTGCCGCTGCCCGTCGAAGATCAGCGGGTTGAGGATCGGGCCCGCGTCGTCGAGCGCCCAGATGCGCTCCACGGTGGCCTTGCCGGACTCCACGTCGACCTCGACGACGGCGACGTGCGCGCCGAACGGGAAGGTCGGCTTCTTGGCGTCCCACTCGTGGAAGACCTTGAGCTCCTCCTGCCCGGCCAGGTCGGCCAGCGAGACGCTCTTCGCGCCCGGCGCGCCCTTGACGACGATCGCCCCGTTGGCCTTGTCCAGCTCCAGGTCGTCGACGCTCGCCTCGAGCACGTCCGCGGCGCGCTGCTTGGCCAGCTCGACCAGCTCGACCGCGGCGTTGTGCACCGCGACGCCGCCGGTCTGCAGGCTCCGCGAGCCCATCGTGCCGGCGCCGGTGGGGATCAGGTCCGTGTCGCCGTGCGTCACGGTGATCTTCTCGACCGGGATGCCGAGCTCCTCGCTGGCCAGCATCGCCCACGCGGTCGCGTGGCCCTGGCCGTGCGGCGAGGTGCCGGTGAGCACGGTGACGTTGCCGTCCGGGTGGACCTGCACGGTCGCGTTCTCCACGAACGCGCCGCCGCCGGTGATCTCGACGTAGGACGAGACGCCGATGCCCAGCTGCAGCGCGTCCCCGCGCTCGCGCCGGCGCGCCTGCTCGGCCCGCAGGCCCTCGTAGTCCGCCGCCCGGCAGACCAGGTCGATCGCCTTCGCGTACTCGCCGGTGTCGTACTCGGCGCCGCCCTTCGTGGTGAAGGGGAACTGCTCCGGCTTGATCACGTTCTTCTTGCGCAGCTCGGCCGGGTCCATCCCGATCTCGTCCGCGAAGAGGTCCATGGCGCGCTCGATGGCCTGGGTGGCCTCCGGGCGGCCCGCGCCGCGGTAGGCGGCCGTGGACGTCGTGTTGGTCGCGACCACCTTGGCGGTCGACCAGACCTTCGGGATGTCGTAGGTGCCGGGCGCCATCATCCGCGTGAACATCGGCAGGGCGACGCCCAGGCGCGGGTAGGCACCGGCGTCGGCGACGACGTCGAGCCGGTAGGCCTTGACGGTGCCGTCCCGGTCGCCGCCGATCGTGATGGTCTGCAGCTGGCCGCGGCCCTGCACCATCCCGGTCATGTTCTCCGAGCGGCTCTCGTTCCAGCGGACCGGCCGGCCCACCTTCTTCGACAGCCACGCGACCAGCGCGAACTCGGGGTCGGCGCCGATCTTCGCGCCGAAGCCGCCGCCGACGTCCGGCAGGATCAGCCGCAGGTCCTTGGCGTCCATGCCCAGCCAGCCCGCGACCTCGTCGCGCGCGCTCTGCGCGTTCTGCGTGGAGCAGAAGATCGTGCAGCGGCCGTCCTCGCCCCAGTAGGCGGAGGCCGCGCGGGTCTCCAGCGGCGCCGCCGCCACCCGCTGGTTCACGATCTCCCGGCTGACGACGACCTCGCAGTCGGCGAAGAAGTCCTCGCCGGGCTCGTCCTTGGCCAGGTGCATCGCGGTGACGCTGTTGGTCCCGGCCTCGGGGAACAGGAGGACCTCGTCCTTGAGCGCCTCCTTCATGTCGACCACCGCGTCGAGCGGCTCGTAGTCGACGTCGACGAGGTCCGCGGCGTCCTCGCCCTGGTAGGCCTCCTCGGTGAGGACGGCCGCGACCGCCTCGCCGACGTAGCGCACCCGGTCGGTGGCCAGGAAGGGCCGCAGCATCGCCTTGTTGGCGGCCGGGAACAGCAGCGCCGGGGCGATGTCGCAGTCGGCGCCGGTGAAGACCGCCACGACGCCGGGGGCGTTGCGGGCCTCCTCGACGTCGATCGAGTTGATCGTGGCGTGCGCCAGCGGGGAGCGGACCAGGGTCAGGTGCAGCGCCCCGGTGAGCCGCTCGTCGGTCAGGTCGTCGGTGTATGTCGCGCCCCGTGTGAGGAACACCGGGTCCTCGGTACGGACAACGCGCGTGCCCAAGATGCTCATCGGGCGCGACACTAGACCCGCGCGCGGCCGCATGCGACATGCCGCAGGTCCCTGACCTGCAGGTTAGCCCACCCTAAGACGTCTGCATCGAGAACCGGATCCGCTGTAGCGGTCGAATCGGCACGGAGCACACCGCAGCTGCGGCTCGCATCCGGGGTGCCTTGCGCGGTTGAACGGACGTTCACACCGATGGCACAGTCTCCCACCACGGACGGACCGCCCACAGCGGCGAGACGGGCCCGTGCCCCTGGCCGAGTGGATAGGCGTGGCGCACGGCCTCCACGATGTAGCGCTTGCCGAACTCCACGGCCTCGGGCAGCGCGAGCCCCCGGGCGAGGCCCGAGGCGATCGCGGCGGCCAGCGAGTCGCCGCCGCCGTGGGTGTGCCCGGTGTCGAAGCGCGGGCCGGGCAGCTCGGTGAAGCTCTCGCCGTCGAACAACAGGTCGACGCAGCCGTCGGTGTCCTCGGCCAGGTGCCCGCCCTTGACCAGCACCGCCCGCGGGCCCAGGGCGTGCAGCTCCTTGGCCGCCGCGTACTGGGCCTCGCGGTCGTGCACGTCGATCCCGACGAGCAGGCGCACCTCGTCGAGGTTCGGGGTCACCAGCGTGGCGCGCGGGAAGAGCAGGCCGCGGAACGCGTCGAGCGCGGAGTCCGCCAGCAGCTGGTCGCCGTGCATCGAGGCGGCGACCGGGTCGATGATCAGCGGCGTCCGCCCGTCGGCGCCGATGCCGTTCTCGTCGCACGCGCGGGCGACCGCCTCGATGATCGCGGCGCCGGCCAGCATGCCGGTCTTGGCCGCGTCGAGCCCGATGTCCGACGCCACCGCGGTGATCTGCGCGGCGACGGTCTCCGGCGGGATCGTGTGCACGCCCGTGACCCCGACCGAGTTCTGCACCGTGACGGCGCAGACGGCGAGGCAGCCGTGCACCCCGCAGGCCGCGAAGGTCCGCAGGTCCGCGGCGATCCCGGCGCCGCCGCCGGAGTCGGTCCCCGCGATCGTCATGACGCGGGGCGGGGTCGTGCCGAGGGACGGTTCGGGCATGGGAGGACGGTAGCCCGGCGTGATTCACCCCTGTGCACGGAATGCCTCGCCGGAGGACCGGGTTCTGGGTGGGCATGGCCGACGAGAAGGTGGAGCTCAGCCCCGAGGGCTGGGTTCAGGACCAGACGAAGAAGATCCTGGAGACCGGGACGACCGAGGGCATCGACGTCCTCGGCAGCCCGGTCGTGCTGCTGACGCTGCGCGGCGCGAAGTCCGGGAAGCTGCGCTACACGCCCGTGATGCGCGTGGAGCACGAGGGCAGCTACGCGGTCGTGGCCTCCAAGGGCGGCGCCCCGGAGCACCCGGTCTGGTACTACAACATCAAGGCGCACCCGGAGTTCCCGCTCCAGGACGGCACCGAGACCAAGGACTACGTGGCCCGCGAGGTCGAGGGCGAGGAGCGCGCCGTCTGGTGGGAGCGCGCGGTGCAGGCCTACCCGTCCTACGCGGAGTACCAGGAGAAGACCGACCGACAGATCCCGGTCTTCGTGCTCGACCCGAAGTAACTCCCGGCGCGTGAGCGGCGGCCGCCCTCGGGTGGTCGCCGCTCACATGTCCTCCGGCTCGGCGGGCGCCGCTTCCGCCGAGGTCGGCGGTCGCCGCCTCCCTGCAGCTCGGTTCTCCCTAGAGCTCGGTCGGTACCGCGACGACGTCGACCATCGCGCCGTTGCGCAGCACGGTCACCGGCAGCGGGCGGCCGATCGCGTCGCCGAAGAGCTGGCGCTGGATGCCCTGCGCGTCCTCGACCGGGGTGCGGCCGACGTCGAGCACCAGGTCGCCGCGGCGCAGGCCGGCCCGGTCGGCCGGGCTGCCGGTGACCACCTCGGCGAGCCGCAGCCCGTTGCGCCGGCCGTACCGGTCCGCGACCACGGCCGGCACCGGCGCCGGCGCTCCCACCACCCCGAGGTAGGCACGGCGGACCCGGCCCTCCCGGCGCAGCGTCTCGACGATCCGGCGGGTCGTCGCGTTGATCGGCACGGCCAGGCCGAGGCCGGTCCCGGCGACCGCGGTGTTGATCCCGACCACGCGGCCGCGGGCGTCGGCGAGCGCGCCCCCGGAGTTGCCCGGGTTGAGCGCGGCGTCGGTCTGGATGACGTCCTCCACCACCCGGCCCGCGGCGCCGTCGCGCGTGGGCAGCGCCCGGCCGAGCGCGCTGACGACCCCGGCCGTGACCGACCCGGCCAGGCCGAGCGGGTTCCCGACCGCGACCACGAGCTGCCCGACGACGAGCGCGTCCGCCTCGCCGAGCCGGGCGGGCTCCGGGAGCGGTTCGTCGGCGCGCAGGAGTGCGAGATCGGACAGCGGGTCCGAGCCGGCCACCCGGACCGGGACCTGGGCGCCGTCGGCGAAGTCGGCCCGGCCGCGGGTCGAGCGGCCCACGACGTGCGCGTTCGTCAGCAGCTCCCCCGGCGCGACGACGACCGCCGAGCCGGTGCCGCGACCGAACCGGACGGCCGCGACCCGGGGCGTCAGCTCCGCGGCGACCGCGCTGACCGTGCGGGAGTAGGCGTCGAGCTCCTCCATGACGAGCCTCCTGATTACAGCGTTGCAGGAGGCTCAACGGGGTGGTGGGCCCGCGTGTTCCCGGCTCACGGGGTGCCCGCGGGGAAAGCCCGCCACCCCGTTCAGCCCGACACGGTCCGAGGCCCTCCCGTCGAGCGCGCACCTCGGTCGTGACCGGCGCGGGGAGTCCGGTACCCGCGTCGAGCCGGGTACCCGTCGAGTCCGGCACACCCGTCGAGCCCGGGCACCTCGAGCCCGACACGCGCCCGGGCGCGGCGGCCCACCGGTCGAGGCACGGCACACCCGTCGGAGTGCAGTCGCACCCCGACCCGCGGCGGCCGCACAGTCGCCCAGGCGCCGCACATCCGTCGGAGCGCAGTCGCACCCCGACCCGCGGCGGCCGCACAGTCGCCCAGGCGCCGCACATCCGTCGGAGCGCCCTCCTACACCCGGGCTGAGCGCGCCACACCCCGTCGACGCCCTGTGTCTCGCTCCGGCGGGTGTGCGAGGCGGGTCGGGCTTCACCCGCGTTCGACGGACCCGGTGGGTCACAGAAAGCGCCGCCTCTCAACCGCCGAGGCCGGCGGGACACCGTGCGACCAGGACGGACGTCGCGCTCGCCGACGCTCCCACACCCCGCGCGGCCCGACACACCCCGTCGACAGGATGTGCGAGGAGCCTGCCGGGTGTGCGGCGCGGCCACGACGGGTGTGCGACGCGGTGAAGGACCCGCGGCGCGTTCCGGACGGGTGTGCGACGCGCTGAAGGACCCGCGGCGCGTTCCGGACCGGTCCGCGCGGACCTGCCGCCCGGCCGGCCCCGGCTGTTCGAGCCCGCCGGCGCCGACGACGCGTGGGAGGCGGCGGCGCCTCAGACCTCCTCGGCCTGCTGGGTGGCGGGGTCCCAGGTGCGGCCGGGCTCGCCCCATCCGTTGCGGCGCAGCATCTTCTTGGCGGCGCGCTGGTTGCGGCCGACGAGGCGGTCCACGTAGACGATGCCGTCGAGGTGGTCGGTCTCGTGCTGCAGGCAGCGGGCGAAGAAGCCCTTGCCCTCGACCTCGACCGGCTCGCCGAACTCGTCCGTGCCCGTGACCTTCGCCCACTCGGCCCGGCCGGTCGGGTACTGCTCGCCGGGGACGGAGAGGCAGCCCTCCTCGTCCTCGTCGGGGTCGGGCATGCCCTCCGGCTTCTCCGAGGTGGTCAGCACCGGGTTCACGACGACGCCGCGGCGCATCGTGCGGGTCTCCTCGTCCGGGCAGTCGTAGACGAACACCCGCAGGCCGACGCCGATCTGGTTGGCCGCGAGCCCCACCCCGTGCGCCGCCGCCATGGTGTCGAACATGTCCGCGACCAGCGCCCGGAGCTCGTCGTCGTGGGTCTCGACGCGGCGGGTGGGGGTGTGCAGGACGGGATCGCCGACGATGACGATGGGACGGACGGCCACACCGCGACAGTAGTGTCCGTCGCCGATCTTCCCGGTGCCTCCCCGCCGCCGCGGCGGGCGGTCCGGCGATTCACGCCGCCGAGTGGCGCGTCCGCCCCGTTTCCGTCGGTCCACCGTGGTTCAATGGCGCCCGCGAATGACAGGTGTGTCATTACGTACGCAGCGACTGTGCGAGGAGCGTGATGGAGTCCGCCACGGAACCCAGCGGGACGAGCCGTCCCGCCGGCCCGCCGGTCCGCGAGCTGGACCGCCGCGAGCGCGAGATCCTCGCCTTCGAGGGTCAGTGGTGGAAGTACCAGGGGGCCAAGGAACAGGCCATCCGCGAGCTGTTCGACATGTCGGCCACCCGGTACTACCAGGTGCTCAACGCGCTGGTCGACACGCCCGAGGCACTCGCGGCCGATCCCCTCCTGGTCAAGCGGCTCCGCCGGCTCCGGGCCAGCCGGCAGCGCACCCGCGCCGCCCGCCGGCTCGGCATGGAGCCCTGGTGACCGACCCGACCGCCGCCGCCCCCGCACCGGAGGACTGACGTGACCGCACCCGCGTCCGGACCGTCACCGCTGAAGGTCGGCGGCATCGCGCTGATCGGTGTCGCCGTGATCGCCGCCGTGATCGGGCTGGTCTCGCTGGGCACCGGCGGCGGGGACGACGACGGGTCCGGCTCCACCGCCGCCCCGCCCACCGCCTCGGTCGCCCCCGCGACCCCGCCCGGGTCGGGGACGGACGAGGTGCCGCTGCCCTCCTTCTCCGCCACGCCGACGGCGCTCGCGCCGAACGGCACCGGCGCGCCGGGGGGCGCGGGCTCGGGCGGCACGGGAGGTACGAGCGGGGTGGGCGGCGTCGGGGGCACCGGAGGAACCGGGGACGCGGCAGGCTCCGCGGGCGCTGCGGGTGCCGGAGGAGCCGGGGGCATCGGGAGCTACGGCGGCGGTTCGGCCGTCGCCCCCACCCTGCCGCTGCGCGTCTACAACAACAGCACCATCGAGGGCCTGGCCGCGCAGGCCGCGTCGGACTTCCGCAACGGCGGCTGGACGGTCACCGACACCACCGGCTACCCCTACGGCGTCATCCCGACGAGCACGGTCTACTTCCGGCCGAACACCGGCGAGCAGGCCTCGGCCGACCGCCTGGCCCAGGAGTACGGGCTGCGCGCGGAGCCGCGCTTCGAGGGCATCCAGGACGCCAGCCCGGGCCTCATCGTCATCGTCACGCAGGACTACCAGAGCAGGAACAAGTAACACCCCACGGACCGGTCCGCTCCCCAGCGCACGGCGCGCCCCCACTCCGGGGCGCGCCGTTCGCCGTTCCGGCGCCCGGCCGCAGCACGGGTCCTCAGTCGGCGGCGCGGCGTGCCGCGTAGGCCTCGAGCTCGGCCACCTGCACCGGGTCGAGGCTCGGCGGTACCGCGCGGCGGGCCTTGTCCAGGTGCGCGGCCGTGACCTCCGTGGCGTCGAGCGACTCCCGCATCGCGGTCAGCGCGGCCTCCCGCAGCACCGCGGCGCAGTCGGCCGCCGAGTAGCCCTCGAGCTCCCCGGCGAGGGCGGCGAGGTCGACGTCCGTGGCCAGCGGGGTGTTGCGGCCCGCCGCGCGCAGGATCTCCGCGCGGGCCTCGGCGTCGGGCGGCGGCACGAAGACCAGCCGCTCCAGCCGTCCCGGGCGCAGCAGCGCGGGATCGACCAGCTCGGGCCGGTTGGTCGCGCCGACCACCACGACCTCGCGCAGCGGGGTGGCCCCGTCGAGCTCGGTGAGCAGGGCGGCCACCACCCGGTCGGCCACGCCGGAGTCGGTCGAGCCGCCGCGACGCGGCGCGAGGGCGTCGACCTCGTCGAGGAACACCAGCGCGGGCGCGGCGTCGGAGGCCTTGCGGAACAGCTCGCGCACCGCGCGCTCGGACTCGCCGACGTACTTGTCCAGCAGCTCGGCGCCCTTCACGGAGAACACGTTGAGCTGGCCGGATCCCGCCAGCGCCCGGAGCAGGAAGGTCTTGCCGCCGCCGGGCGGCCCGTAGAGCAGCACCCCCCGCGGGGCCTCGACACCCAACCGCGCGAAGGAGTCCGGGTAGCGCAGCGGCCACAGCACCGCCTCGGTGAGCGCCTGCTTCACCTCGGCCATGTCGCCGACCTGGTCGAGCGTGAGGCCGCCGGTCTGCAGCGTCCCGGTGGAGGACATGGAGATCGGCCGCACCGACCCCACCGCGCCCAGCAGGTCGGCCATCTCGATGCGGGCCCCGTCGGTCTGCGCGTCGTCCGTCCCGGCGCCCGGCGGCTCGGCCGGGTCCGTCGGCCCGGGGGCGGGCTCGTCGACGACGTCCGCGGCGGGGACCTCCGCGGGCTTCCCGGCGCCGTGCCGCAGCGCCGCGGTGATCGCGGCCTCCCGGCGGACCGCCGCCAGGTCGGCCACGACGAAGCCGGGGGTCCGCGCGGCGACGTCCGCGAGGTCGACGTCGTCGGCCAGCGGGACGTCGGCGAGCAGCCGGCGCAGCAGGTCCGCCCGCACCGGGGCGTCCGGCAGGCCGAGGCCGAGCTCGCGGTCGGCCAGGTCCGGGGCACGCAGCCGCGGGTCGACGGCCTCGGGTGCCGCCGTCGTCGCGACGAGGGCGAGGTTCGGGGTGCCGATCGCCTCGCGCAGCCCGTCGAGGACCAGCGTGGCGAGCGGCGGCGGCGAGGCGGCGGGCAGCAGCGCGTCGACGTCCGTGACCAGCAGGACCACCGGCCGTCCGGCGCCGGCCTCGCCGCGCGCCCGGGTCAGGCGCTCCTGCACCCGCGCAGCCGCGGACGCGGGCTCCAGCGCCGCGATCGCGGGTCCGGGCAGCTCCACGGTTCCGGCTCCGACCGAGGCGGCGACGCTGTGCACGAGCGTCGTCTTGCCGACGCCCTCCGGTCCGGTCACGAGCACGCCGAGCCGGGGCGTCCCGCCGAGCCGGACCAGCAGCTCCGGCCGGGAGAAGGTCAGCTCCAACCACTCGACGAGCCGGCGGGCGGCCGCGGTGTTGCCGACCAGGGCGTCGAGCGGGAGCGGGGCCTCGGTCGGCTCCGCGCTCGCCGGCGGGGCGGGCGGCGGGGGCGTGCTCGACGCCGACGGTCTGCTCGTCGGCTGCGGAACCGCGGAGGGGGCGGCCGGGGAGTCCGCGGTCGTCGGCCCGTCCAGCCAGCCGACGACGGTGGTCGGGTGCACGGACACCGGACCGGGGGGGTCGGCCTGGGACACCGTGACCAGCTCGCTGGTCCAGGCCCCGCCGATGGCCGCGGCCAGGGCCCGGCGGGCACGCGGCACGTCGGCCCCCGGCGGCGGGGCGATGTCCTGCGGCCGCAGGGACACCGCGTCCCCCGCGGTGAGGACCTTGCCGAGCAGCGCGAGCCGGGCCGTGGCCGGCGGGACCGCGCTGCGCACCAGCCGTGAACCCGCGAGCACCACCCGCCGGGCGGGGGCCACCGCGACCGGCCCGACGACCACGGACGCCCCGTCCGTCAGGCCGGCGTTGGAGAGCGTGACGTCGTCGAGCAGGGCCTGGCCGGGCGCGGCCGCCGGGTCGCCGGCGACGGCGAGGGCGCTGGTGACCCGGCCGCCGGTCAGCGTGACGGCGTCCCAGCTGCGCAGGTGCAGCGCGTCGAGCACCTCGGGGTGGAGCCGCACGACCCCGCGCCGGGCGTCGACGGCGGAGGTGGCGAGGCGGGCGACCAGCGTGATCACGGGCACCGGGTAACCGTATCGATCCGCCCGAACCGCCCCGGCGGGTCCGGCGGGCTCCCTGCGGCGACCCGGGCGGGCTCAGCGGCGCCGCAGCCCGCGGCGGCGTTCGGTGCTCGGCAGGCGCCGGGACTGGCCGCCCAGGGGGCGCATCGGCCGCACCGGGCGCGACGGCCCGGTGCCGAACGGCTCGACGGGGTCCTCCGCGCTGCGCCGCCGCACCATCCCGCCCATGTTCCGGGCGACCTGCATGGTCCGGCCGGCCACCCGGCGGCGCAGCGGCGGCCGTAGGCCCAGCCGGCGGGCGGACCGGGCGGTGCGCCCGACGGCCCGACGCTCGCGCACCGGCACGCCCCACGCCTCCGGGTGCCGCTCCAGCCACTTGTAGCGGTAGACGGTGTACGGGATGAGCAGCAGGTAGCCGACGCCGATCAGCGCCATCCCGAGGAACGGCGCGGTCAGCAGGATCGCCGCGGCCACCCCGACCAGCACCAGCAGCGGCGCGATCCACCGCGGCTGCACCCGCGCGGTCTTCAGCGAGAGCGTGGGGATCCGGCTGACCATCAGTGCCGCGGTGCACAGCGCCCACACCCCGACGGTGACCGGGGAGGACCACCAGCCGGGGCCGAAGTGCAGGAAGAGGTACAGCGGGATGCCCGCCGTGAGCGCGGCCGCCGGGGCCGGGACCCCGACGAAGAACTCCTTGGCGAACGGCGGCTGGTCCTCGTCGTCGATCAGGGTGTTGAAGCGGGCGAGCCGCAGCGCCATGCACACCGCGAAGATCAGCGCGACGACCCAGCCGAGCCGGGTGCCCTGCAACGCCCAGATGTAGATCACCAGCGCCGGCGCGACACCGAAGGACACCAGGTCCGCCAGCGAGTCCAGCTCCTGCCCGATCCGGCTGCTGGCGTCGAGGAGGCGGGCCAGCCCGCCGTCGAGGGCGTCGCACAGGGCGGCCGCCCCGGCCGCGGCGATGCACAGCTCGAACCGCCCGTGCAACGCGAAGTTGACCGCGGAGAGGCCGGCACACAGGGCGAGGACGGTGACCGCGTTGGGTAGGAGGCGCACGCCCGCCTGGTAGGGGTTCACGGCCGGTCCTTCTCCGCGCCGACGATCGTCGTGCCGGTCGTCCCCGTGCCGGTCGTCCCCGCGCCGTCCTTCTCGACGGCGAGGTCCGCGAGCACGGTCTCGCCGCCGATGGTGCGCTGGCCGAGCGACACCTCGGGCGCGACGCCCGGCGGCAGGTAGGTGTCGACGCGCGAGCCGAACCGGATCAGGCCGTAGGTCTCGCCGGCGGCCACCTCGTCGCCCGGCCGCACGTCGCAGCGGATCCGGCGGGCGAGCAGCCCGGCGATCTGCACGACGCCGACGAGGTGCCCGGTCTGCGTCTCGAGGACCAAAGCGTTGCGCTCGTTGTCCTCGCTGGCCTTGTCCAGGTCCGCGGAGAGGAAGGCGCCGGGGCGGTACTCGACCGACCGGATCCGGCCGTGCATCGGGATGCGCTGGACGTGCACGTCGAGCACCGACAGGAACACGCTGATCCGGGTGACCGGCTCGCGCGGCAGGTCCAGCTCCGCGGGCGGCACGACCTCGGAGATCAGCGCGACGGTGCCGTCGGCGGGGGCGAGGACCGCACCCGGGCGCGGCGGCGGGACGCGGCGCGGCTCGCGGAAGAAGGCGGCGGTGGCGGCGGTGGCCAGCAGCCCGGCGCCGGTGCCCCGGCCGGTCAACAGCCGGACCGCGCCGGCCGCGGCGGCGACCGCGGCGATGACCGGGCGGCCGCCGGGGTGCAGCGGCGGGACGGCCTCGCGCACCAGCTTCGCGGCGTGCAGCAGCGGGTTCTCACCGCCCGTGGCAGGCGGGGCGGTCGGCGGGCTCAGCTCCGGGTGGCCCCCGGGGGCGCCCGGGGGCGGGGTCGCGGGGGTGGTGGCGGCCATGGTCGCCAGCGGCTCCTCGTCGGCTGCGCCGTTTCTCCCGGACTCCCGGCCGGTGCGGGAGGGAGGGCGCGGCCGCCACGCTACTGCGATCCCGGGACGTGGCGGTGGGGCCCCTGCGCCCCGGGCGGGCGCGACGGGCGGGCGAACGGCGAGGATCCGGGGACAGCAAAGGGCCGGGGCCGCCATCCCCCGAGACGGCGACCCCGGCCTTGGAACCGCTCGTCCGCTCCCCAGCGACGGGCGGTAGGTCCTGTGCGTCGGAAGGTGGTTACCCGCCCCCCGCTCAAAGTATCCCCAGCACCCGACCGATCGTCCAGATCAATCCCCGAGGAACTGAATGATCTGCACCGATCGGCCGAACGCTCACCTCGTAAGACGTCCGGGACCGGCGAAGTGTTGCACCCTCCGCATGTGATGCGTACCACTTTCCGGGTGACAGGGTAGCGCCGTACCCCCTAAAGGCCGCTCACAGGCCGTTGTCGAGCAGCCAGACCTCGACCTCGTCACCCGGTTCGACCATCGTGACCTCCGCCGGGACCACGAACAGGCAGTCCGCCCTGGCCAGGGCGGCGAGCATGTGCGAGGCGGGCGAGCCGACCTCGCCGACCGTGCCGTCCCGCGCGTCGAGCGTGCCGCGGCGGAACTGCGTGCGCCCGGCGGGCGAGCGGAGGGCGTCCCGAGAGCGGGCCGTGACGGCGGGACGGTCGGGGTAGGGATGACCCATCGCCCGTCGCAGCACGGGCCGGACGAACACCTCGAAGGAGACCTGCGAGCTCACCGGGTTGCCCGGCAGCGTCACCACGGGGCAGCTGACCTCGCCGAACTCCACCACGCCCGCGCCCTGCGGCCCGCCGGGCTGCATCCCGACCCTGACGAACTCGACCCCGTGCCCGGTCAACGCGTCCTTGACCACCTCGTAGGCGCCCGCACTGACCCCGCCGGAGGTCAGCACCAGGTCGACGCCCGCGACGATCCGCTCGGCGAGGACCTTCCGGAACTGCTCGACGTCGTCCGGCACGAAGCGGAGCTGCTCGGCGGTGGCGCCGGCGTCCCGCACGGCGGCGGCGAGCATCGAGCCGTTGGACTCGTAGATCTGCCCCGGCGCGAGCGGCTCGCCGGGCGCGACGAGCTCGGAGCCGGTGGAGAGGACGAGGACGTGCGGCCGGCGGCGCACGGGCAGCGAGTCCCGGCCGACGGCGGCGGCGACGCCGATCTGCGCGGCGCCGAGGACGGTGCCGGCGTCGAGCACCACCGTGCCCTCGTGGACGTCCTCGCCGACCGTCCGGACGTGGGTCCCGGCCGCGGGCGCGGCCGAGATCGCGACGGTGTCCGTCCCGCCGTCCGTGAACTCGACCTGCACGACCGTGTCGGCGCCGGCGGGGACGGGGGCGCCGGTCATGATCCGGGCGGCGGTACCGGGCTCGAGCGCCGGCACGTCCGTACGGCCGGCGGGGATGTCGGTGGCGACGGGCAGGGCGACGGGGGCCGCCTCGCTCGCCCCGGCGACGTCGGCGGCCCGGACGGCATAGCCGTCCATCGCGGAGTTGTCGAAGGGCGGCAGGGAGATCGCCGCGGTGACCGGCTCGGCGAGCACCCGCCCGCGCGCCTCGGCGAGCGGCACCACGACCACGCCGGTCGGCGGCAGGAGGGCCGCGACCACGGCCCGGTGCTCCTCGACGGTGCGGGGCGGTTTCGCGGCGGTCACGCCGGCCATCCTGCCGCAGGGCCCGCGCAGGGGCCGGGTCGGCCCGGGCTCGGTTGCACTCGCCCACCCCGAGTGCTAAAAACGGCGCTGGCACTCGCCTGTGGTGAGTGCCAGGTCGGGCCGGTGAGGCCGGCGCAGGGTTGCCGGCCGTCCGTCGCGGGCGCCGTGTTCGAACCGACGAGTCATCCCAACCGGAGGACCACCCCCATGGCGAAGCAGATCGCGTTCGACGAGGAGGCGCGCCGCGGGCTCGAGCGCGGCATGAACACCCTCGCCGACGCCGTCAAGGTGACGCTCGGCCCGCGCGGCCGCAACGTCGTCCTGGAGAAGAAGTGGGGCGCGCCCACCATCACCAACGATGGTGTGTCGATCGCCAAGGAGATCGAGCTCGAGGACGCCTGGGAGAAGATCGGCGCCGAGCTCGTCAAGGAGGTCGCGAAGAAGACCGACGACATCGCGGGTGACGGCACCACCACCGCCACCGTGCTGGCGCAGGCGTTGGTCCGCGAGGGCCTGCGCAACGTCGCCGCCGGCGCGAACCCGATGGGTCTGAAGCGCGGCATCGAGAAGGCCGTCGAGGCCGTCTCGCAGTCGCTCCTGAAGTCGGCCAAGGAGGTCGAGACCAAGGAGCAGATCGCCGCCACCGCGTCGATCTCCGCCGCCGACAAGCAGATCGGCGAGCTCATCGCCGAGGCGATGGACAAGGTCGGCAAGGAAGGCGTCATCACCGTCGAGGAGTCGCAGACCTTCGGGCTCGAGCTCGAGCTCACCGAGGGCATGCGCTTCGACAAGGGCTACATCTCCCCGTACTTCGTGACCGACGCGGAGCGCATGGAGGTCGAGCTCGAGGACCCCTACGTCCTCCTCGTCTCCTCCAAGATCTCGACCGTCAAGGACCTGCTCCCGCTGCTGGAGAAGGTCATGCAGTCGGGCAAGCCGCTGGCGATCATCGCCGAGGACGTCGAGGGCGAGGCCCTGGCCACGCTCGTCGTCAACAAGATCCGTGGCACCTTCAAGTCCGTCGCCATCAAGGCCCCGGGCTTCGGTGACCGCCGCGAGGCCATGCTCACCGACATGGGCATCCTGACCGGCGGCGAGGTCATCTCGGAGAAGGTCGGTCTCAAGCTGGAGAACGCCGACCTGTCGCTGCTCGGCCGGGCGCGCAAGGTCGTCGTCACCAAGGACGAGACCACCATCGTCGACGGTGCGGGCGACGCCGACCAGATCGCCGGTCGCGTCAACCAGATCCGCGCCGAGATCGAGCGCACCGACTCGGACTACGACCGCGAGAAGCTGCAGGAGCGTCTGGCCAAGCTGGCCGGCGGTGTCGCGGTCATCAAGGCGGGCGCGGCCACCGAGGTCGAGCTCAAGGAGCGCAAGCACCGCATCGAGGACGCCGTCCGCAACGCGAAGGCGGCCGTCGAGGAGGGCATCGTCGCCGGTGGCGGCGTCGCCCTGATCCAGGCCGGTGCGGGCCTGTTCGAGGGCCTCGGCCTGGACGGCGACGAGGCGACCGGCGCGAACATCGTGAAGGTCGCCCTGGAGGCGCCGCTCAAGCAGATCGCCGTCAACGCCGGCCTCGAGGGCGGCGTCGTCGCGGAGAAGGTGCGCAACCTCCCCGCCGGCGAGGGCCTCGACGCGGCCACCGGTGAGTACAAGGACCTGGTCAAGGCCGGCATCATCGACCCGGCCAAGGTCACCCGCTCGGCGCTGCAGAACGCGGCCTCGATCGCGGCCCTGTTCCTCACCACCGAGGCGGTCATCGCCGACAAGCCGGAGAAGAACGCCGCTCCGGCCGGCGACCCGACCGGCGGCATGGGCGGCATGGACTTCTGATCGGTCCTGCCACCTGGTACGTCCCGCGGGGGCGGTGGGCTTCGGCCCGCCGCCCCTGCGGCGTTCTCGGGGTGCGACGGGCTCGGTGCCGGTCGCGTGAGCGCTCGGAGGCGGCTCAGCCGATGATCCAGAGCCAGACCCCGGCGCCGATCAACACGGCGGCCGGGACCAGCGCGAGGAGCACCGGCCAGACCCGGCGGGCCCTCGTCGTCGCCCACCAGAAGCCGGCCGGCCAGGCGATCGCGACCGCCCCGATCACCCCCCCGAACGCCACGCCGCCCCAGTGCCCGAGGCCCAGGCCGAACGCGATCGCCATCAGCGCGAAGTACGCGGGCGCGAGTGCGCACAGCACGGTCAGGCACAGCCCGACGATCCGGGTGGCGAGCACCGCGGCGGGCGCTCGCCGTCGTCCCGGCGCCGGCGCGGGGTGTGCCGCGGCGGGGAACCGCGGGCAGGGCTGCTCCGCGAACGGACCCTCCTGCCCGGGCGGGCGGGACGGGGTGGGGAAGCGCAGGAAGGGCTGCTCCGCGAACGGCCCCTCGGGGAGACGCGGTGGCGGGACGGACGCCGGAAGGGGTGGCGGAACGGGCGCCGGAAGGGGAGCCGGGACGAGGGCGCCGGGATGCCCCAGGCCGGCGGTCAGCGAGCCGGGTCCGGCAGGGCGGCGCCCTGTCCTTCCCGGGACGTCGTGCGGCGTCGTCGTCATGCGGTCGACGGTAGGAACCAGGGGCTCGGGAGGCAGTCGTGCCAGCACCACACCGAGCGGCGGGCAGCACGTGATCCGTCCGGGCGTCACCTGGCGGCTGCCGCCACAGCAGCACCGTGACGCTCGCACGCCCGCACCCGCGCGTGATCATCGCGAGAGTCACGGGACCGTCGTGGCGGCAGCCTTCTCGTGACCCTCGGATCGATCACCGAAGGTGCTCCTCGAGCCGGTGCGGGTCGAGCCCCCGCGCCCGGCAGGCGGCCAGCAGCTCGCGGCGGACCCTGGCCGCGACCTCGTGCGGTCGCCGGTGGACCTCGACCGCCGAGAAGCGCACCACTCGCCAGCCCGCTCTCGCGAGGTGCGCCTCCCGCGCGAGATCACGCAGGGCTGTCCCGGGCTCGAGGTGGTCCCCGCCGTTGTACTCGAAGGCCGGGAGCAACGCCGGGTACGCGAGATCGAGCTCGTACGGGCCGACCGGATGCTGAAGGACGGGCGCGGGCAGCCGGGCCTCGTCGATCGCGAGCCGAACACGCGTCTCCATCGGCGAACCCGACAGCCGGTTCGCGCGGCGCACGACCTCCGGCAGCCGCGCACTCCCCCGGGCGCCGAGGTGTCGGGTACGCAGTGCGAGCAGCTCGACGGGCCCGAACTCGCCGACCCTGGCCAGCGCGTCGACCGCCACGATGCCGTCCCACAGCTCGCAGCGGCAGGCGAGGTCGGACGCGGTGCGCCTGGCCGAGGTCACGCCCACCCCGGCGACGGCGGCGATCTCGTCGGGGAGGAGCTGTCCGCGGCGCACCCGGAGCCCCGGCTGTCCGCGTTGCGTGCCACCCGGCACCACGACGTCGACGAGCGCGTCCGCGGGGCCGCAGGACGCGCCCAGCAGCTCGGCCGCGGCCCAGCCGCCCACCACGCCCCGTCCCTCGACCAGCAGGAGGCGCCCCGCGCCCGCACCGCCAGGTGCGACGGGTCCAGTCCGGATGCAGCAGGGACGTAGACGTCGGAGAAGAGGCGGTGGAAGCAGGGTCCGCGCAGCTGCCCGGGCGTGACCCACCCGGCGGCCACCGCCGCGGACCCCCGGAACGGTTGGTTCAGCACGCCCCTTGGACGGAACCCGACCCGGCGCCGTTCATGATCCTTCCGAGCGGCACCGCGCGGTACGGCCCGCGGCGCTCTCGTGACACTCGGAACGATCACCGCGTGCATGATCGTTCCGGAAGGCACAGGAGCGTCATGCTCCCTGCGCTCCCGTGTCCGCGAGATGGATCACGGACGGTGGGCGGCGACGACGGCCTCGGCGCGCTCACGGAGGGCGGTCGCCAGCTCGGGTGGGTCGAGGGCCTCGGCGTCGGGGGCGAGCGACCACACCACGCGGATCGCGTGCCGGAGGTCGCCGAAGGCCGCGGTCAGCACGGTCCATCCGTCGTCGGTCCCCGCCGACTCGACGGTGAGGGCGGTGCGGGCGAGCTCCGCCCGACGCTCCTCCCGGACCCGGATCCTGGCGACGACGTGGGGCAGGGTGCGGCGGAACTCGGTCCGCCGGCGTTGCCACAGCTCCTCGAGGTCCACCCCGGACGGGCGCTGCGCGGGCTCGTCGAGCTCCTCGGCCCGCTCGATGCGGGAGACGCGATAGGTGCGGTCGGCGCCGTCGTGCAGCGCGAGGAGGTACCAGGCGCCGGCCGCCTCGACCAGACCGAGGGGATCGACGGTGCGCCACCGGCCCTCGTCCTGCCCGCGGGAGGCGTACCGGACGCGTAGCCGGTGCCCGGTGAACACGGCGCGCTGCACGGTGCGGAGCGCGACGGCGGCGGGCGGGTCCGGGGCGTCGCGGAGGAAGCCGCCGCGCCGCACCAGCACCCGCCCGGTCGCGTCGGTCGCCGCCTCCCGGGAGCCCTCGGGCAGCGCCGCCACCACTTTCCGGATCGCCGACGAGAACGCCTCGCCCAGGCCGAGGGCGTCCGACGTCGCGTGGGAGGGCGAGGTCAGGAGGGCCACGGCCTCGTCCGGGGTGAGCCCGGTCAGGTCGGTGGAGAAGCCCGGGAGCAGCGCGAACCCGCCGTGCCGGCCACGCTCGGCGTAGACCGGGATGCCCGCGGCGGAGAGCGCCTCGACGTCCCGCAGCACCGTGCGGGTCGAGACCTCCAGCTCGCGGGCGATCGCGGGTGCCGTCATCCGGCCGCGGTGGCGCAGCAGCAGGACGAGCGAGAGCAACCGGTCCGCGCGCACGTCCGAAGAGTGGCAGAGATACACGACAGGAGGTGTCGTGTTTCGGCGGCACGCTTCCCGCCATGACCACCACCGAACACCGCACCGGCAACGGCGACACCCTGCTCACCACCGACGCCCGCCCCCGCTACCGCAGCGCCCTCGAGTGGGTCGCCGGCCTGGTCGACCGCGTGCGTCCCGCGCAGCTGCACGACCCCACGCCCTGCACCGAGTTCGACGTCGAGGGCCTGCTCCGGCACATCGTCGCGACCGTGGACAAGATCCGGGTGATCGGCACGGGCGGGTCGCCGTTCACCATGCCGTTCCAGGTCCCGTCCGCGCCCGACTACCCCGCGGCCCTCGCCGAGGCCCGGGAGCGGATGTGGGCCGTCTGGTCCGACGACGCCCTCCTCGACCGCGAGATGACCGTCCCGTGGGGGACCGTGCCCGGCCGCGGCGCGTTGTGGGGGTACGTCAACGAGATCCTCGTGCACGGCTGGGACCTCGCGGTCGCCACCGGGCAGCCGAGCGAGGCCGACGCCGGCGTGGCCGGGGAGATGCTGGCCGTCGCCCGCCGCCTGATCCCCGACGAGGGCCGGGGCGGGGACTACCCCTTCGCGCCGGCAGTGCAGCCCGAGCCCGGGGCCGGACCGACCGAGCGGCTCGCCAACTGGTCCGGGCGCCGCCGCTGACGCGGGCTCACTCCTCGGGCGCGAGGATCCAGGCCGCGAGGTAGAGGACGATCCCGAAGCCGAACCCGAGGACGGTCAGCGCGACGAGCCCGATCCGGATCAGGGCGGCGTCGACGCCGAGGCTCTCGGCGAGCCCGCCGCAGACGCCTGCGAGCATCCTGTCCCGGCGGCTGCGGTGCAGCCGGAAGGGCTTCTGCGGTGACTCGGCGGGGAGGACGGCGCCCGGGCCGCCGTTCGTGCTGGTGGTCGGGGTGGCGGTGGTCTGCTGTTCCATGACCACGAGCCTGCCCGCGCCGCCCGGCCCGCACCTCGGGGTCGGACCCGGACCGCCCCCCGAGACCGACCCGGATCAGCCCCGGGGTCGGCGGGGCTCCGGGGTCCGGGGCGCCTGTCCGCCGGTGTGCGGCCACGAGGGGTCCTGCTCGGGCGGGGGCGCCGGACGCGGGAAGGGCTCCTCGGGGACCTGCCGGTCCCGCAGCCGCACCATCCGCCCGACGAGCACCGCGACGACCAGGGCGACGGCCACCCAGGCCAGCACCCCGACGACGATCCAGCCGGCGACGGACATTCCTCGGCTCCCTGTCACGGTTCCACAACCGAGTGTCCCCGACCTGGCCTTTCGGCGCACGGGCGCATCGGGGTGAGCCGGTACCCCCGTCCGGGGACCGGCCCGTCACGCGCCGTTCAGCCCACCTCGGGCAGGGCCGGGCCGAGCAGGTCGTCCGCGTCCACGATGCGGTACGCGTAGCCCTGTTCGGCCAGGAACCGCTGACGGTGTGCGGCGTAGTCGGTGTCCAGGGTGTCGCGTGACACGACCGAGTAGAAATGGGCCTGCCGGCCGTCGCCCTTGGGTCGCAGCAGCCGGCCCAGCCGCTGGGCCTCCTCCTGCCGGGACCCGAAGGTGCCCGAGACCTGCACGGCCACGGTGGCCTCCGGCAGGTCGATCGAGAAGTTGGCGACCTTGCTGACCACCAGGCGCCTCAGCTCGCCGGCACGGAAGGCGTCGAACAGCGCCTCGCGCTCCTTGTTCTTGGTCGAGCCCTGGATCACCGGGCACTCCAGCACCTCGCCGAGCTCGTCGAGCTGGTCGAGGTAGGCGCCGATGACCAGCGTCGGCTCGTCCGGGTGCCGGTCCAGGATGGCCTTGACGACGGGCAGCTTGGTGCGCGCCGTCGACGCCATCCGGTACCGCTCCTCGGCCTCCGCGGTGGCGTAGCCCAGCCGCTCGTTCTCGGTGAGCGTGACCCGGACCTCGGTGCACTCGGCGGGCGCGATCCAGCCCTGCTGCTCGATGTCGCGCCACGGGGCGTCGTAGCGCTTGGGCCCGATCAGCGAGAAGACGTCGCCCTCCCGGCCGTCCTCGCGGACCAGCGTCGCCGTGAGTCCGAGCCGGCGGCGGGACTGCAGGTCCGCCGTCATCCGGAACACGGGCGCGGGCAGCAGGTGCACCTCGTCGTAGACGACCAGGCCCCAGTCCCGCGAGTCGAACAGCTCCAGGTGCCGGTACTCGCCCTTCGACTTGCGGGTGATCACCTGGTAGGTCGCGATCGTGACCGGGCGGATCTCCTTCTTCTCGCCCGAGTACTCGCCGATCTCGTCCTCGGTGAGGCTGGTCCGCGCGACCAGCTCGCGCTTCCACTGTCGGCCGGAGACGGTGTTGGTGACGAGGATCAGCGTGGTGGCCCTGGCCCGGGCCATCGCCGCCGCACCGACCAGCGTCTTCCCCGCGCCGCAGGGCAGGACGACCACGCCGGAGCCGCCGTCCCAGAAGCCGTCGACGGCCTGGGCCTGGTAGTCCCGCAGCGTCCAGCCGTCCTGGACGAGCTCGATCGGGTGCGCCTCGCCGTCGACGTAGCCGGCCAGGTCCTCGGCCGGCCAGCCCACCTTGAGCAGCATCTGCTTGAGGTGCCCGCGCTCGGACGGGTGGACGACGACGGTGTCGTCGTCGATCCGGGCGCCCAGCATCGGGGCGATCTTCTTCTGCCGGAGCACCTCCTCGAGGACCGCCCGGTCCAGCGCGGTCATCACGAGGCCGTGCGCGGGGTCGTTCGACAGCTGGAGCCGGCCGTACCGGCCCATGGTGTCGACGACGTCGACCAGCAGCGGCTGCGGGACGGCGTACCGGGAGAACCGGACCAGGGCGTCGACGACCTGCTCGGCGTCGTGCCCCGCGGCGCGGGCGTTCCACAGCGCGAGCGGGGTGACGCGGTAGGTGTGCACGTGCTCGGGGGCGCGCTCCAGCTCGGCGAAGGGGGCGATGGCCATCCGCGCCTCGTCCGCGGAGGGGTGGTCGACCTCGAGCAGCAGCGTCTTGTCGGACTGGACGATGAGCGGTCCGTCGGTCACTCGCGGGTCCCTTCGGGGGTGTCGATCGGTGCACGGCCCGCCACTCGTCGTGAGCCGGGCGGTGTCCCGCGGACGGTGAGCGGTCGGCGGCGGCGCCACCCGATCGGGGGCGGGGACGAGTCGCTCGTCCGGGGCGGGCGTCCCGCCACCTCCGGCTATGCTGGCCGGGCACCGTCCGCAGTACGGAGGTGTGCCACGACGATCCTATCCGCGCTCGCGGGTGGGCGGCCTCCCCAGCGGCCGCGTGTCGCGGACACCACGTAGGAAACCACTGCACGAGAAGCTGAACCGGCGGCGTCCCGGACCCGGCCTCGGCCGGGCGGGGCGCGCGTCCGGCCCCGACCGGAAGGCCCGAACGATCACCGCCCCGCTCCCCGCCGGCGTTCCCGCACCGCCCCCGGCCTCGCCGAACACGCGTGCGAGCCGCTCGGCCACTGGCCGCAACCGACGCGCACCTCGGCTCCCCCGGGTGCACGCGGGGCGCGGATCGTCGGGTCGCCGTGTCAAGGTCGGTCAGGTCGTCGCGAGCCACATCAGGGAGACGTTGACGTGACCAGCACCGAACGCCACCCCGCGTGGTCGGAGCGGCTGAACCCCCGCAACTGGAGCCTGGCCGCCAAGCTGGTGGCCGTGGGCCTCGTGCCCACCCTGCTGGCCCTGGTGCTGGGTGTGCTGCGCATCTCCGACCAGGCCGGCGTGGCCGAGCAGCTGGGCCGGGACAACCGCCTGCTCGAGATCCGCCAGGGCGTCGCCGCAACGGCCCAGGCCCTGCAGGCCGAGCGCAACACCGCCGTGCTGTTCGTCGCCGGCGGGCGCACGGGCGACCGGGGCGCGCTGGACCGGGCCGCGGCGGAGACGGACGCGAAGCTCGGCGAGGTGCGGGCCGCGCTGGCCGACGCCTCCCAGCTCGACGCGAGCGGCACCACCGCGCTGCAGCAGGCCGAGGGCGGGTTCACCCAGCTCCCCGTGCTGCGCACGGACGCGGCGGCCTCACCGGCCGGGACGGACGACATCACCACCCGGTACACGACCATCGTCCAGCGGGCGGACGTCCTGGAGCGGGCCCTGATCCACCAGGGCGAGACCACGTACGCGGGCGGCCTCGGGGACGCGCTCGCCGCGACCGGCGAGGCCCGCGAGGCGCTGGCCCTGCAGCACACCGTCCTCGCGGGCGCGATCGCCGCGGGCCGGCTGAGCGAGCAGGCCAAGATCACGGTGACCGGCGCCGCGGCGGCGTTCGCCACGGCCTTCGCCGACTACCAGGTGGGCCTCACCCCGGAGCAGCTCGGGCGCTACGGCAACTTCGCGACGGACGGCGCCAACGTCGAGCTCGAGCGGCTGCGCACCCAGATCATGGCCACCCCGACCGAGCGGCCGCTCCAGGCGGACCCGGCGGCGTGGGAGGCGGCGTACCGGCAGGCCGCCCAGGTCGTCGAGCGCGCCGGGACCGGCGTCGCGGACGAGCTGACCGCCACCTCCACGCAGGCCCAGGCGGACGCGAGCAACAAGGCGGGCGTCAACTCCGTGCTGCTGATGCTGGGCGTGCTGCTCGGCATCGCGATCATCGTGCTGCTCGCCCGCAGCCTGATCCGCTCGCTGCGCGTGCTGCGCCGCTCCGCGCTCGACGTCGCCGAGCGCCGGCTGCCGCAGGCGGTCGAGACCATGCGCTCCGGGCAGCCGCTCAACGCGATGGTGGAGCCGGTGCCGCTCACGGGCCGGGACGAGGTCGGCCAGGTGGCCCGGGCGTTCGACGCGGTGCACGGGCAGGCCATCCGCCTCGCCGCGGACCAGGCGGCGCTGCAGGCGAACGTGTCCAACATGTTCGTCAACCTCTCCCGCCGCTCGCAGGCCCTCGTCGAGCGCCAGCTGCAGCTGATCGAGCAGCTGGAGAGCAACGAGCAGGACCCGGACCAGCTGTCGAACCTCTTCCAGCTGGACCACCTCGCCACCCGTATGCGGCGCAACAGCGAGAACCTGCTGGTCCTCGCGGGCACCGACCTCGCGAAGCGCAACGTCGCCCCGGTCCCCGTGGTCGACGTCCTGCGCGCCGCGGTGTCCGAGATCGAGCAGTACCAGCGCGTCGTCGTGCAGCCCCCGCCCGTGGCGACCGTCGCCGGGCGCGCCGCGAGCGACCTCGTCCATCTGCTGGCCGAGCTGCTCGACAACGCCACCAACTTCTCCCCGCCGGACTCCCAGGTCGTCATGAGCACGACCCGGGCCGGCGACGGCTCCCTGATCATCGAGATCGCCGACCGCGGCGTCGGCATGGCGGAGCACGAGCTCGCCGAGGCCAACCAGCGCCTCGCCTCCCCTGCCGCGGTCGACGTCTCGGCCTCCCGGCGGATGGGCCTGTTCGTGGTCGGCCGCCTGGCCAACCGGCACGGGCTGGGCATCCGGCTCGGCGGCGGCATGGCCGGCGCCTCCGGTGGCCTCACCGCCTCGGTCACCGTGCCCGCGGTGCTGGTCCCGTCGGCCGAGCCGCCCGAGCGGCAGCCGGTCCGCGCGGGGGTCGCTCCGGCACTGGCCGCCGGGCAGGGTGCGTCCGCCTTCGGCGGCGGCCCCGCCACCACCGGAACCGGCACCGTGCCCGCGCCGCGCCCGGCCGGTCAGCCGCCGTCGCTCTCCTCGCTGGTCCAGGGCGACGACGGGCCGATGAGCCCGGCCTCCGCCCTCGGCGGCGGGCGGCCGCCCGCGCCGCCGGTCAACGGGAAGGGCCTGCCGCAGCGCCGGCCCGGGTCGGTCCCCCCGCAGGACGAGGTCGGCGGCCCCGGCCCGGACGACGGCTTCGACGCCTTCGGCACCGGCGCGGCGCAGGCCGAGCGGCGCGACGAGCGCGAGACCACGCAGCCCTCGGACGAGGGCACCCGGCGGGACCGCGGGGCCGGCCCCGCCGGCGGGGACCCCGCGCCCACGGGCCGCGGCCCCGGCGACGGTGTGGACGACCGGGCGGTCGACGGGCAGCGACCCGACGGGCAGCGATCCGACGGGCAGGGCGGCCGCCAGGCGCCTGAGGCCCGGCCGGCGGGCCCGGAGCGGGGGCCGTGGCCGGTCGAGAGCCTGCGGCGGCCGCCGAACGGCTCCACCGCCCGGACCCGCCCGACGAACGGGCACTCCTTCCACGGGGAGCGCCCGGGCGCGTCGGACCCCGCCGGCCTGCCGGCGCTGCCCAAGCGCACGCCCCGGGGCAGCACGCCGGACGAGGCGACCGACGGGGCCGGTACCCGCGAGGAGCGGTCCGGCGACCGGCCGACCGGCCGGGAGCAGGAGGTCGCGGGGACCGGCACGCAGCCGGACCGGGCGAACGGTGCTCCTCAGAGCGGCAGCGCCCCCGAGGGGTCCGGCCGGACCGGTGCCCCGGAGCACGGGGCCGCCGAGCACGGGGCCACGCAGGAGGAGCCGCAGAAGTCCGGCTCCGACCGGCCCGCCGAGAAGCTCGGCCGGGGCGTGGCCGCGGCCGGGGCCGCGCTCGCCGGGGCGGCCGCGGGCCTCGCCGGTGCGGCGGGCCTGCGGAAGTCCGAGAAGGACCGCGACGAGACCGGCACCCGCGAAGACGACGCCCGGGGAACGGCCACGGGGCAGGACGGCACCGCGGGGAACGCCGCGGGCGCCGGTGCCGGGCGCGGCGGCGACGCGACGGCGGACGATGGCACCCCGCCGGCCGGTTCGGCCGCGGCGGAGGCGGACACCCCCGTCACCGGCAACCCGGCCGCGGCGCGCAACGGCGGCACCGGGTGGTCGGAGGTGACCACCGCGGAGGCCGAGGCCGGTCCCGCGGAGACGGACGAGCCCGTCACCACGCGCTTCCCGGTCACCCGGTTCGGCGACCCGACCCCGACCTTCTCGCCGACCGCCGACGCGGCGACGACCGTGCCCTCGGCCGGCGCGCCCGACGTGGCCCGCACCACCGAGGCGGAGGGATCGCGCCCGGGCTCCGACCCGGAGGCCGGTGCCGCCGAGGCCCCGGAGGCCGCCGCTGAGCTCCGGCCCGCCGGTGAGCCGAAGCCCGCCTGTGACTCGAAGTCCGCCGATGGGTCCGCGGACACCGCGTCCGGGACGACCGGGATCCCCGTGATCGGCACCGAGCACGCCGGCACCGAGCACGCCGGCACCGAGCACGCCGGCACCGAGGACGAGGGCAGCGAGGCGGGCGAGCGCGCCGGCGCCGACCGCCCGGGCCGCACCGGCGCCGCCCCGACGGCGGACAGCACAGGCACCAGCCCGGCCGAGCGCACCGACGGCGCCGGGAGCACCGACACCACCACGCCGGCGGCCGTCGACCGCGGTGCAGGCGTGAGCGGGACTTCCGGCACCACCGGTGGCCCCGACACCGCGGCGCCCGGTGCGGGTGGCCGCACACCGGCCGAGCCGCTCCCACCGACCGTGGCGGGTCTGCCGCGCCGCACCCCCGGTGTGAACGGTGGTCAGCGGCCCAGTGGGCCGCCGCCGGCACTGCCCCGGCGTGGCGAGGAGCCCGAGGCGCGGCCGGAGCGTCCCGCTGCGGCGGCCCCGCAGGGCTCCACGGGGCGCACGGCAGAGGGCACCGGGCAGGACACCCCGGAGAGCACCGGGCAGGACATCCCGGAGAGCACCGGGCTGCTGCGCCGCGTCCCGGGCACGTCCGGCCGCCCCGCGAACCGGGCCGGTGAGCCGTCCGGCGCCCCGGCCGGTGTCGAGGGCTCGCAGGGCCTGCCCCGGCGCACCCCGGGCAACACCGGCGCCGACGGGCGGCCCAGCGCCGACCCGACGGGCCCGGCGGGCCTGCCGCGGCGCCGGCCCGGCCGGCCGATGACGGCGTCGTCGGAAGGCACGGAGGCCCTCTTCGCCCCGTCGACGCCGGCGGACTCGAGCTCGACCGGGCAGCTGCGCCGCCCGGGTGGCTTCGAGTCGCGCACCCCGTCGAGCCGCCGCCCCGGCGCCAGCAACGGCATCCCGCCCACCGGCGCGGGGACCGCGGGCGGGTCGGTCACGCCGGGTGTGGAGCAGACCGGCGGCACCCCGCCGGCCGCGGGTGGCGCGACCGGCACCGACCAGACCGACCAGACCGACCAGATCGGTCAGAACCGGACCGGCCGGAGCACGGCGCCGCAGGACCCGGCGGGCTCCCACCCGACCGGCTCGAACACGACCACCCCGAATCCGGCCGGCCCGAACCCGACCGGCACGAACCCGGCCGGCCACGAGCCCGGCGCCACCTCGACGAACCCGTACCGGAACGGCGGCGCGCTCGCCTACGGCAGCGGCACGCCGGGTGCCCCGGGCGTGCCGAGCAGCCCGACCGCCGGTCTGCCCAAGCGGCGCCCGAGTCCCGGCCCCCAGGCCGCGGGCCCGGCCGCCGCGGGCCCGACCGCCACGGGTCCGGCCGCCCCCGGCACGAACGGGACCGGCGCGAACGGGACCGGCCCGCACGGCACCGCCACCGGCACCACCGGCATCGGCACCACCGCCACCGGCACCACCGGTATCGGCACCAGCGGGAACGGGACCGACACGGCCACCGGCCCGACCGGGACCGTGCCCGACCCGAGCACCGCCGCCGCGGCGCCCTCCGGCCCGACCGGGGCCCCTGCGGGAGCCGCCCCCGGAGGCCCGCTCGGCGCCCCGTCCGCGGGCCCGACCGGCGGGCCGGACGAGCCGGCCGACGGCCCGTCCCGTTTCGACCTCGGCCACACCACGCCGATCTTCGAGGAGATCGCGTCGGCCTGGTTCCGCTCGAACCGCTCGGTCCCGGTCCGCTGGACGGACGGCGAGGACGAGGGCACGCAGGGCGCGCCGAGCGGCCCGCCGGCGGGCCATCCGCTCCGGGTCGGCCGCCCGGCCGGCGGCGACGCCGGGTTCGCCACCGCGGCGGACGAGGGCTGGCGGGTCGCCGACGCTACCGCGGCGGCCACGGCCGCCGAGACCGAGCGCGGCGCGAGCGAGACCACCGAGGCCGGGCTGCCGAAACGCAGGCCCCGCGCGCGGCTCGTGCCGGGCAGCGCGGCAGGATCCGCGGTGTTGGCTCCGCCCTCGGGGCCGGCCCGCAACGCCGAGGCCATCCGTGGCCGTCTGGCGAGCTACCAGCAGGGCGTCCGGCAGGGCCGGGAGAGCCGGCTGCGCCGCCAGTCGGCGGCGGGCACCGGCACCGGGCAGACCCGGAGCACGACCGAGCAGGACGAGGAGAAGTGATGATCGGGCAGGAGGCCGCACGGGCGGCCATCGGCACCGGCCCGACCGACGTCGAGGAGGCCGCGGCGTGACCGCACCACAGACCCAGCCCAGCCGGTTCGGATGGCTGGTCACCAATTTCGCGGAGAAGGTCCCCGGGGTCGCGCACGCGATCGTGGTCTCCGCCGACGGGCTGCTGCTCACGGCGTCCGACCGGCTCCCCCGCGACCGTGCCGACCAGCTGGCCGCGGTGGCGTCCGGCCTGGTCAGCCTGACCCAGGGCGCGGCGCGCTGCTTCGACGCCGGCGGCGTGGTGCAGACCGTCGTGGAGATGGACCGCGGGATCGTCCTGCTCATGTCCATCAGCGACGGCTCGTGCCTGGCCGTGCTCGCCTCCCCGAGCTGCGACATCGGCCTGATCGGCTACGAGATGACGCTGCTCGTCGACCGGGTCGGCCAGCTGCTCACCCCGGAGCTGCGCGCCGAGCTGCAGGGCTCCTTCGGGCCCTGACCGCCCGGGTCGCACCCCGAGCGGGCCGATCCCCATGTCCATCCGTCCGACGAACGACCGGCACGAGGCAGGTGAGCTTTCATGACCAGCGGTCCCGACGACGCACCGCGTCAGCACGAGCCGACGTTCGCCGACGTGATGAACGGGTTCAGTCTCGACTCGGGGCGCCCGCGCAAGCGCCGCCGGTGGGGTCGCCGGCGCGGCGAGGAGGCCGGGCGGCAGGAGGACCCGCAGTCCGCCCCGCTGCCGGTCCATCCGTCGACGCCGCCTCCCACCCCCGTCCCGAACGAGGTGGCCTACACCCACGGCACCCAGGGGGACGCGGGGTTCGCGGGCTCGGGCTACGGCGGGTACCAGACCGGGCCCATCGAGCCGATCCGGGACGAGCCGCTCCCGCCCGCCGTCCCGACCGGGGCGTCGGCGGTGCGGCCCTACGCCTGGACCCGCGGCCGGACCAAGTCCGGCTTCGACCTCGCGATCGAGACGCTGGTCTCGACCAGCCCGCAGGGCCGTGAGCAGCTCCCGATGCTGCAGATGGAGCACCGCTCCGTCGCGGACCTGTGCGACCGCCCCCGCTCGGTCGCCGAGGTCGCCGCGCTGCTGAAGATCCCGCTCGGCGTCGCCCGGGTGCTGCTCGGCGACATGGCCGGGCTCGGCGTGGTGACCGTGCACCAGACCGCGAGCAGTACCGGCAACGAGCCGGACCTCGCCCTGATGGAAAGGGTGTTGAGTGGACTCCGTCGGCTCTAGTTACCCCGTCGGCGGGCCGCCGGTCACCCCGGCGATGTCCCGCCCGTCCCCGGTGCCCCGGCCCGGCCCGACGCCGACCACGATCTCGGCGAAGATCGTGGTCGCGGGCGGCTTCGGCGTCGGCAAGACCACGTTCGTCGGCTCGGTGTCGGAGATCGACCCGCTGACGACCGAGGCCGTGATGACCGAGGCCAGCGCCGGGCACGACGACCTGAGCGCCACGCCGAACAAGCAGACGACCACGGTCGCCATGGACTTCGGCCGCGTCTCGCTGGACTCGGACCTGATCCTCTACCTGTTCGGCACGCCCGGGCAGCACCGGTTCTGGTTCATGTGGGACGACCTGGTGCGCGGCGCGATCGGTGCGGTCGTGCTGGTCGACACCCGTCGGCTGGCGGAC